>CAWUOA010000126.1:0-8799 GCA_963923225.1 uncultured Planctomycetaceae bacterium | reverse complement strand
CTCGCGGACGATCGTCGCGACCCGCGCCCGGCCGGCGTCGTCGAGACGCTCGAACCAGGCGGCCGTCGTGTCGGTGCAGAGGCCGAGGGCGGCGAGCGCCCCCTTCACGCCCACGATGACGCGGCCCGGCTGCGTGCCGACGTCGTAAAGCCGGCCGAGGGAGAGGACCTTCTGCTGCCATCCGGCGGCCGCCGCCTCGTCGCCGCGCTCGAGTGCCGCCTGCAACTCGACGAAGAATCGGGGAGCGACGTTGGCCCCGCCGCAGACGCCGCCGTGGCCGCCGAGGGCGTGCGCCTGCGGGAGCATCTGTTCCGGGCCGATGAGGAGCGACCAGTCGGGGCGGCACTCGCGCACCACGCGCGCGTAGCCGGCGAACACGTCGAGATCGCCGCCGGAATCCTTGAGCCCCACGATGCGGGAGAGATCGGCGAGCCGGCGCACGGTGGCGGGCTCGAGGATCACCTTCACCATCTCCGGCATGTTGTAGAGCAAGAGCGGCAGCGGCAGGCCGGCGACGAGCGCACGGCACCAGCGCTCGAGCGGCTCCTGCCCGGCCGGGAAGTAGTAGGGAGGGGCGGCGACGACGGCGTCGGCGCCATGGTCTGCGGCGAAGCGGGCCAGCGCCAGGCTGTCGGCGAGGACGGTGTCGCTGATCCCGACGAGCACCGGCACCCGCCCCTTCACCTGCTTCACCGTCCGCTCCACCACGGCGCGACGGACGTCCATCGGCAGGGCGGGCCCTTCCCCGGTGGTGCCGAGGACGAACAGGCCATGGACGCCGCCCGAGAGGACATGCTCGACGAGCCGCTCGAGGCCGGCGACGTCGAGGGTGTCACGGTCGGAAAGCGGCGTGGCCAGCGGGGGGACGATGCCGTGGAAGCGGGGGGCGGAAGCGGCCATGGATGGCTCCGGGACGCGGACAGGGCGGGGTGTGGAACGTGGGCTCAGGCCACCGGGTCGGCGGACTTGCGGGAGAGGAGGATGACCGCGAAGAGGAGGCCGGCGCAGACGAGATAGACGAGCCCCCCGGCGGCGATGGCCCGGCTCATCGCCTCCACCTTGGCGGCCTTGACCGCGGCGTCGGCGACGGCGGCCGTCGCTCCTGCGGCGTCGGCGACCATCGCCGCATCCAGCGCGGCGGCCCGGGTGGCCCAGCCGACGAACACCGGCCCCAACGCCCCCCCGCCCCAGCCGATCGTGTTCATCAATCCCGCGGCGCTGGCCCGGGCCCTCGGCTCCACCTGGTCGAACAGCGAGGCGAAGATCCCGGAGTCGTAGCAACCCTTGCAGACACCGAAGGCGGTCATCGCCGCGATCAGGACGCCGGTGGTGGAACAGAGGCCCACCAACGCCACGAAAACACTCCCCACCAACAAGCCGGTGGCCTGGACGAGGACGCGGCCGGCGGGAGATCGCCGCGCGAGCCGGTCGGCGACCATGCCTGCCACCGGCACCGCCAGGGCGCTGGCCAGGTGGATGAAGAGCGTGCCGTTGAGTCCGGCGGCGCCGAGCTTGTAGCCGAACTTGTCGTGGAGGAAGGTCGGGGCCCAGGCGAGGAAGATCGTGGCCACGAAGTTCGCGCCGAGGAAGGCGAGCATGAGGAGGAGCACCGCCGGCCGCCTCCAGAGGATGGCGGCGGTGTCGGCGATGCCGAGCGCCCCGCCCGCCGGCTCCGCGGAGCCGGGCACGTGGTGCCCGCCGACCGCCCCGTCGGCCTCGGCGACGTCCCGCTCCGCGGCACCACGCTCCGGCTCCCGGAGGAACAGATAGAGGATCGAGCCGACGATCATCCCGGCCGCGCCGAAGGCGAAGAATCCGACGCGCCAGCCGTAGCGTTCGCCGAGGACGGCGCCGAGCCAGCTGCCGAGGATCGTGCCGGCATAGACGCTCGACTGATGCAGCGCGAAGGCCCGGCCGCGCGTCGCCGGGCCATGGTAGTCGGCGGTGAGCGACATCGACGCCGGGAAGTAGAAGGTCTCGCCGAAGCCCTCGAGGGCCCGCACCGTGACGAACTGCCAGAGCTTCGAGCACCAGGCGGTGGCGAGCGTCACGAAGCTCCAAAAGATGCAGCCGCCGAGGATCAGGTGGACGCGCTTCACCCGGTCGGCGATGAATCCGGCGAAGGGGGCGCCGGCGGCGTAGACCCACATGAAGGCCGAGCCGATGAGCCCGAGCTGGAACTCGTCGAACGCGAACTCCGACTTGAGCAGCGGGAACACCGCCGAGATCGCCTGCCGGTCGGCGTAGTTGAAGAAGCAGACGAGCCACAGCATCGCCACCACCCGCCAGCGGTAGGCGGAGGAGGGCTCGTGCGGTCGGGTCGTGGATGGCATGGCGTCCCCTCCTCGCGCGGTGTCACGGCCCCCGCGTGCCGCAGGAGTATGCCACACCCCGCCGCGGGCGGAAGCCGCCTCACCCGGCCGCGAGCCGGTCGAGCGTGCCGGCGAGATCGTCGACGGTGGTGAGGGGATTGAGCGTGCAGAGACGCAGCACGCTCCTCCCGGAGAGCACCGTGGTGGAGAGGGTGGCGAAGCCCCCGGCGGAGAGACGCTTGACGGCGGCCTCGTGCGTGGCGGCGTCCGCGCCGCGGAGGGCGAAGGTGACGATGCCCAGGGTCGCCGGCGTCACCACCTCCCATCGCGAGTGGTCGCGGCGGAGGAGCGCCTCCGCGTCGCACGCCAGATCGATCCCGCGGCGGATCGCCGCGCGGAGGGCCTCGGCTCCGTGGACGCGGAAGGTGAGCCAGAGTTTGAGCCCCCGGGCGCGGCGCGTGAGCTCGGGACCGAGATTGCCGAAGCCGGTCTCCCCCGCGGCCGCGGCGGTGTCCTTGAGGTATTCCGGCGCCATCGCGAACGTCTCGAGCAGCGCCCCGGGGCGGCGCACGAACGTGCAGCCGATGTCGTAGGGCTGGAAGAGCCACTTGTGTGGATCGACGGCGAGCGAGTCGGCCCGCTCCATTCCGGCGAAGCGCGGCGCCTCCTCGGGGAGCGCCGCGGCCACCGCGCCGTAGGAGCCGTCGACGTGCAGCCAGAAGCCCTGGCGCTCGGCGAGCGCCGCCAGGTCGGCGAGCGGATCGACGGCGCCGCAGTTGGTGGTGCCCGCCGAGGCGACGACGATCCGGACGTCTGCCGACTCGGCGAGCGCCAGGGCGACGGAGTCGGTCCGGAGCCGGAAGTCGGCGCCGGTGGGGAGGACGCGGATCCGTTCGGGTGGGTAGCCGAGGAGCCGCAGGGCCCGGGGGATCGAGGCATGGACCTGATCCGAAAGGAGAACGGTCCCGAGGGCCCCGGGATCGACGCGGTCGCGCGCGGCGGCCAGCGCGGTGAAGTTGGCGATCGAGCCGCCGCTCGAGAGGATGCCGTCGCCTCCACGGGCGAGGCCGAGGAAGGCACGCATCCAGTCGAGGGCGACGAGCTCGGCCGTCGCGGTGCCGGAGCCCCCGGGCCACGAGGTGGCGATGGCGTTGAATCCGGTGCCGAGCCAGTCGCCGAGGATGGCGGCGAACGACGAGGGGCCCGGCACGCGCGCGAAATAGCGGGGATGGTCGCCATGCTGCTGGAAGGCGAGGGCGTCGGCGACGAGCGTGTCGATCGCCCCGTCGGCGTCGCCCGGAGACTCGGGCATCGGGCCACCGAGGCGGGCGCCGAGGGCCGCCGGGGACGCGGTCAGAATCGCCGGCTCGTCGGCCCGCCCCACGAGCCGATCGACGACGAGATCGGCGACGCGGCGGGCGAGCCGGCGCATCTCGGCCTCGTCCATGCCGAGGGTGTCGGCTCCGCGCCGGGGCGATCGCGGGCTCGGGGGGACGGGGGGAACCATCGACGGCCTCCGAGCGGGAAAAATGCGACGGCGTCCGCCGCGCACCGGAAAGCGTATAACAACGCCGCCGTTCCGGCCGCCCGTGCAGGGGCGGTCGTGGCGAGTGAGCCCGGGCGGTGTCGCCCCGGCGGCGATGGGAGTGCAACGGCACGATGGGGTGTGCGATGGCGATGCGGTCGAGGCTGGCTCTCGGATTGCTCGTGGGAGCGTTCGCCGTGGCCCTGGCGAACGCCGCCGAGCCGTTGCCCCCCACCTCTCCAGGCCTCGGCGCCGACGCGGTGCGGCTGCGCGAGTTCGTGATCCCCAGACGCTGGCCGGAGCCCTCCTGCCATGCGAGCACGATCGTGGAGGCCGCCCCGGGTGAACTGGTCGCCGCCTGGTTCGCCGGCACCGACGAGGGGGAGAAGGACGTCTCCATCTGGCTCTCGCGCCACGGCGCCGCCGGGTGGGAGGAGCCGAGGAAAGTCATCGACGGCGTGCAGGCCGACGGGAGCCGGCATCCCTGCTGGAATCCCGTCCTCTTTCGCGGGTCGACCCGCACAGGCGCCGGGGCCCCCCTCTTCCTCTACGCCAAGGTGGGGCCGAGCCCGAGCACCTGGTGGGGAGTCGTGTGCGAGAGCGCCGACGACGGGCGGACCTGGACCGCGGCGCGTCGCCTCGACGGCGACGCCGTCGGCCCGGTGAAGAACAAGCCGCTGGTCCGCCGCGACGGCACCGTGATCGCCGGATCGAGCAGCGAGGACGACGGATGGCGCGTCCACTTCGAACGGTCCGAGGACGGCGGCCGGACGTTCGTTCGTGCCCCGGCCGTCCACCGCGCGCCCGACACCGCCGGCGGCGCCCGCGCCGAAGGGGCCATCTCCGCCATCCAGCCCTCGATCCTCGAGCTCGGCGGCGACCGGCTCCTGGCCGTCGGCCGGACCAAGCAGGGGCGCGTGTTCGAGATCGAGAGCGCCGACGGGGGTCGCAACTGGGGCGCGATGACGCTCGGGGCTCTCCCCAATCCCAATTCGGGCACCGATGCGGTGACCCTCGCCGACGGCCGGCACCTGCTGGTCTACAACCACACCGACCGCGGCCGCTCGCCGCTCGACGTGGCGGTGAGCCGCGACGGCCGCACCTGGACGCCGGTGGTGGCGCTCGAGACCGAGCCGGGGGAGTTTTCCTACCCGGCGGTGATCCAGTCCGCCGACGGGCTCGTCCATGTCACGTGGACCTGGAACCGCGAGGCGATCATGCACGCGGTCATCGATCCGACGAAGATTCCCTGATCCGGTCCATTCCCCCACACGCCCCCACGAGCAGACCGAACCCCATGGCATGGAACGTCCTCCTCACCGCCCGGGCCTCTTTCGACGCCGGTGACGCCGCCCGCGAGCACCTCCGGGCCGCGGGCTGCCGCGTCTCCGTCGCCGATCCCTTCGGGCCCTATCCTTCCGCGGAGCTCGCCGAGGTCCTCCGCGGCCACGACGCCGTGCTCGCCAGCTCCGACGCCTACGACGCCGCGCTCTTCGCCTCGCCTCACACTTCTACGCTCAAGTGCGTGTCGCGGTGGGGCGTGGGGCTCGACTGCGTCGACCTGCCGGCGGCCACGCGCGCCGGCGTCGTGATCTGCAACACCCCCGGACTCCTCGACGAGGCGGTGGCCGACTACGCCTGGGCGCTGCTCTTCGCGGTCGCCCGCTGCGTCGCCACCGGCGAGGATCTCCTCCGCGGCGGCGAGTGGAGCGTGGCCTGGGGGCACGACATCCACGGCAAGACCCTCGGCATCGTCGGCTGCGGCCGCATCGGCCGCGCCGTCGCCCGCCGCGCGGCGGGCTTCGGGATGCGCGTCCTCGGGCACGACCCGTTCGCCGGAGCGATCGCGGGAGTCGAGTCGGTACCGCTCGGAACGCTGCTCGAGCAGAGCGATTTCGTCACGCTGCACTGCGCCCTGACGCCCGAGAACCGGGGTTTGATCGGCGCCGCCGAGCTCGCACGCATGAAGCCCACGGCCTATCTCGTGAACACCGCCCGGGGGGCGCTCGTCGACGAGGGGGCGCTGGTGGCGGCGCTCCGCGCGAGGCGCATCGCCGGAGCGGCGCTCGACGCCTTCGCCGCCGAACCGCTGCCGGCGTCGAGCGTGCTGCGCGGCTGTCCGCGCCTGCTGATCACGCCCCACCAGGCCTTCAATTCCGTCGAGACCGGCGAGAGAGTGAGCCTGATGGCGGCCACGGCGATCGTCGACCTCATGCAGGGCCGGCGGCCGGTGCACGTGGCCAATCCCGACGTCCTCGCCGCCCCGCAGCTGCGGGCGCCCGTGCGAGCCTGATCCCGAGGAGCCTCTTCGATGCGAGTGAATCCGGTCCGTGAGAAGCTGCGCCGCGGCGAGGCCAGCGTCGGCACCTGGCTCTGCCTCCCCGACCCGACGGCCGCCCGGCTCCTGGCCTGCGTCGGCTTCGACTGGTTGACCGTCGAGCTCGAGCACGCGCCGGTGAACATCGAGACGGCGGTGGAGACCTTCGGCGTCGTCTCGGCGCAAGGGGCCCTCGCGGGCGTTCGCGGCGGCACGGGAACGGTGCCGCTGGTGCGAGTTCCCTTCAACACCACCGAGAACATCAAGCGCGTCCTCGACAACGGCGCCTTCGGGATCGTGGTGCCGATGGTCAACTCGCGCGAGGAGGCGGAGGCGGTGGTGGCCGCGGCCCGCTACGCGCCCCTGGGAAAGCGCTCCGTGGGGGGCTTTCTCCACGCGGTGAACTTCGGCACCGACCCCGGCACCTACTACGACCGGGCCAACGACGAGGTCCTCGTCGTGGTGCAGACGGAACACGTCGACGCCGTCGAGCGGGCCGACGAGATCCTCTCCGTCCCCGGCATCGACGCCTTCTTCATCGGCCCCAACGACCTCCTCAAGTCGATGGGGCGGAAGCCCGCGATGGACAGCGACGATCCCGAGTTCGTCGCCGCCATCGACCACCTCCTGGCGATGGGACGGAAGCATGGCGTGGCCGCCGGCATCCATACCGCCGACGCCGCCGCGGCCCGCCGCCGCATCGAGCAGGGCTTCCAATTCGTCGCGGTCGCCAGCGACGTGGCGATGCTCCTGGCGAAGGCCCAGGCGGAGCTCGCCGCCCTCGGTCTGGGTGGCGGCGGGCAGGTGGTCCGGTACTGAGCGACTCATCGCGATCATGAACCAGCCATCGCCCGCTTCGCGCCGTCTGCTCGCACGCGTGGTCGTCCTCGCCGTGATCCTGGGGCTCGTGTGGATCGCGAGGCGCAGCGAACCCCCGCCGGCCGAGGACGTCGAACCGGCCGCGGTCGCGGTCACGCGCACGACCCCGCCGGTGGTCGAGCCGGGCTGGACTCCCCCGCCGCGGAGCCCGGCCGCCGCGGACGATGCCCAGCGCGTCGCGACTCCTGCCGAGACGACGACGGCCAAGGAGCCTGCCGGCGAGCCTGCGAAGCGGCCAGCCGAGCGGCCGAGGGACGCTTCGCCGGAGCCGGGCGGCGCCGGCCTCGTGATCGAGGGGTTGTCGCTCCGCAACGCGGACGGGCGAACGATCTACCGCGGCGCGATCGATCTGGCGCCGACGCTCGAGCGGATCGCCGCCGGGAAACGGCTCCGTTTCCCCAACGACGGCGTCACGTTCCAGAATCGCGAGCGCCGGCTTCCCGGAAGGCCGTCTGGTTACTACCGGGAGTGGGTCGTGCCGACGCCGGGCGAGTCCGGGCCCGGTCCGCAGCGCCTCGTCACCGGCGAGGATGGCGACGTCTGGTACACCTCCGACCATTACCGTTCCTTCCGACGCATCCCCACGAAGGCCCCCTCGCGATGACCGCGCCGGCTTCCCCGTTCCTGTTCGTCGACGATCCGGCCGCGTTCCAGGCGGAGGGGGCGGCGGTGGTGAGGATTCCCGCCGCGGCCAGGGGGAAGGAGAAGCTGCTCGGCGTGCTCGCCAGGAAGCTGCGTTTTCCCGCCTATTTCGGCCACAACTGGGACGCGCTCGACGAGTGCCTGCGGTATCTCTCATGGGACGGTCCGCAGGGACGGATCGTCATCGTCCACGAGGGGCTTCCCTTCGCGCCGACGAGCCCTGCGATGGCCACGTACACGGCCATCCTCGCCGACGCCGTCGCGGCCCACCGGCCCGGGGGCTCGCCGCCGGTGCTCGACGTCGTCTTCCCGGCGAGCGCCGCGTCGACGCTCGCCTGACGTGGCGACTGTCCGGACGCCGACCCCTACGCGGGCAGGTCGTCGAGGGCTCCCTCGGGCCAGCGGTCGGCGGGGGTCCAATCGAGCAGCAGGCGGGCGGGCTCGAGATCGAGCATGGCGATCTCCGCCGGCCGGCTCGAGGCGTAGACGACGTGGTGCCCTGCCGCGAGCGGATGCTCCACCGCGGCGGCGAAGAAGGTGCCGGCGTCGCGTGGCGAGAGGTAGCAGTGGGGGCCGTGAAAGCTCTGGCCCAGTTCCTCGGCGTGGGCCCGGTCGCGCGGACACCAGCCGAGGCGCACCGAGATCACGGGGTGGCCCGTGAGGCGGGCGTGGATCTGACCGGCCGCCTCGAGGGCGACTTTCGTCACGGCGTACCAGCCGCGCGGCGTGAGCGGATCGCCGACGCGGATCGGCCAGGGGCCCTCGTACTGCTGGACGAAGTTCACCTGGCCGGAGCTCGCGAGGATCAGACGGGGCACGCCGGCTGCCTTCGCGGCCTCGACGACGTTGTGCAGTCCGAGGAGGTTGTCGGGGAGGAGGCGGGCGGCGAAGTCGTCGTCGTCGGGGGTGGCGGCGAGGTGGACGACCGCCTCGGCGCCGGCGCACGCGCGATCGAGCGCGGGGCGGTCGGCGAGGTCGGCGACGATCGAATCCCCGGCGGGGGAGCGGACTCTGTCGAACGCGCGCACCTGCCAGCCGCGGGCGAGGAGCTCGCGGCTGGCGGCCCGGCCGAGCCTGCCGGCCGAACCGGTGACGACGACGGTGCGTTCTGAGGAGGGCATGGC
>CAWUOA010000125.1:0-8903 GCA_963923225.1 uncultured Planctomycetaceae bacterium | reverse complement strand
TCCTTCGCCGCCGCCTGATAGCGCTGCGACTGGTCGAGCGGCACGAGCGTGTCGGCGTCGCCGTGGTAGATGAGCGTGGGGGGCAGGTCCTTCGAGACGTAGCGGATCGGCGACAGTTCCGGCCCCGTCACCTTCCAGCGATCCATGTCGACCGGCTCCTGGTCGAGCGCCGCGCGGAAGCTCTTCGGCGGGCCGCCGTCGCCGGTGTCCTCGGTCGAGCCGCGGAGGTTCGTCATGTCGGTGACGGGGTAGAAGATCGCCACCGCCTGCACGGCGCTCGACTCCCGGTCGACCGGGTCGGCCGCCGCATCGTCGCCGGGGCCGCCGCGCGTGGCGATCATGAGGGCGAGGTGGCCGCCGGCGGAGCCTCCGGTGACGCCGATCCTCGCCGGATCGATGCCGTAGTCGGCGGCATGGGTGCGGATCCAGCGCACGGCCCGGTGCATGTCGTCGACGATCTCCATCACCGTCGCCTCCGGCTGCGAGACATGGTAGACGGGGAAGATCGTGTAGCCGCGGCGGAGGAGTGGCGCAAGCGCCATGGCATTGAAGTCGCCGGGGCCGCCCGACTTCCAGCCGCCGCTGGTGAAGTAGACGATGCCCAGGCCGTTGGGCTTGGCGGGGCGGACGACGTCGAGGAGGAGCGGCTTGCCGCGCCGCTCGCCGTAGGCCACGGCCTTCTCGACGGTGAACTCCGGGTGGTACCACACCCAGGCGCCGGCGACGGCGAGGCCGAGGAGGGCGGCCAGGCTCAGGAGCCCCAGGAAGAGCCAGGTCAAGATGCGGAGCACCGGCCGGCCGCGCCGGCGCGGCTCCGCGGACTCGGCCCCGCTGCCGATCGGGGCGTGGCCGCTGGAAAAGGGGCTCGCGGCGACGATCGGCTCCGGCTCCGGCTTCGGCGTGCGGTCTGCGGACACTGGAAACCTCGGGCGATGGAGGGGGACCGACGACCCCCGCCGTCGGCACCGGAGGGTAACACCCTGGTGCCCGCGGCGTCACGGGCGATCGGTTTTCTTGCCCGGCGCGAATGGGAGTGAATAATCGATAGAAGCGCCCGGGTCCCGCGCGCGATTCTCCTCCGTCCCCCTCCCTCCCCATGCCCTCCATCGGTCTGGCACTCTCGGGGGGCGGGTTCCGGGCGACGCTCTACCACCTGGGCGTGATCCGCTACCTGCGCGACGCGGGGCTCCTCCCGCTCGTCACCGACATCGCGAGCGTGTCGGGGGGGAGCATCGTGGCGGCGCATCTGGTGCTCAACTGGGACCGCTACGTCGGCGACGACGCCGCGTTCGCCGCGGCGGCGGGGGAGGTGATCCGCTTCGTCCAGCACGACGTGCGCAACCGGATCGTCCGCCGCCTCCCGCTGCTCTTTCCGATGCGGGCCTTGGCGAAGGGGGGGGGCTTCTCGGCCGGAAGGTTCACCCCCAACGCGCTGCTCGAACGGACCTACCGGGAGTTCCTCTACGGCGACAAGCGGCTCTTCGAGCTTCCCGAGCGCCCCGGGCTCCACATCCTCGCCACGAACGTCAGCGACGGCGTGCTCTCGGTCTTCAACCGCGACGGCCTCCACATCCAGAAGCGCGAGGCGGCGGGCGAGGATCCCTTCCGGCACGTGCCCGGATGCACCGCGGCGCTGGCCAAGGTGGTGGGGGCGTCGAGCGCCTTCCCCGGGTTCTTCCCGCCGGTGGAGATCACCGCCGCCGACCTCGGCGTCCGCGACGGCCACTTCCCCGCCGAGGCCTTCACCGACGGCGGCGTCTACGACAACCTCGGCATCCGCGCGTTCCGCTGGCTCCGCGATCACCGCGGCAACACGCTCGACCGGGTGTTCGTCAGCGACGCCGGAAAGCCGTTCCAGATCCTCGGCGAGTCGTCGCTCGGCTTCGTCGCCCAGTCGATCCGGGCCACCGACATCCTCTGGGACCGGGTGTGGCAGCTGGAGCGCGAGAACTTCGGCACGGGCTCGGCCTTCCATTTCGTGCCCGCCGCGTCGATCGTGCCGCGCGAGGAGGATCCGCACTCGCTGCATCCGGTGATCCAGGCGGAGATCGCCTCCATCCGCACCGACCTCGACCGCTTCTCCGACCTCGAGGTCGACGCCCTGGTGGGCCACGGCTACGAGGTCACGCGGAGCGTCCACCGCGGCCTCGGCGACGACTCGTTGCCGCCCGTCCACGAAGGTCCGGTGTGGCTGCCGCGGCCGGGGGGCGAGGTGCTCCGCGATCACGCGCACGCGGGAGGGGAGACGGTGCCGCGGCCGGCGCGTCTCGCCGGCACGAGCCCCACGGCGCGGGTGGCGGCGGATCTGCGCCGCTCCGCCCGGCGCCGCGTCTGGTCGACGCTCTTCGATCCGGGCGACTGGCCGAGCTGGATCTACCTGGCGCTCGGCCTGCTCCTCTTCGTCTGGCTGCCGATGCGGTTCTGGCGGCTCCACCGCCACGAGCAGATGCTCTCGAGCGTCATCGACTCGATCGCCAAGGGGGATCCCGACATCCGCCTGGTTCTCGACCTGGTGGAGAACGCCCCGCTCTCCGCCTGGGCCTCGGTGCCGATCGGCACCGCCGACGAGGTTCCCCCGCCCCGCATCGAGGGGGTCGAGATCCTGGCCCGGAGCCGGATCGTCGACCTCCGCAAGGCCTGGGTGGGGGGAGGCTCGCGGCGGGGGGACGGCATCGTGAATCTCCGCGACCGGCTCACCGTGCGCGTGAAGGACGATGCGGAGAATCCCAGCCTCACGCTCGTGACGAGCAGGGCCCTCGCCAATCCGCAGTACCGGCAGCCGCGCGACCAGCCGCAGGTGTCGATCCAGCGCGTCGACGGGGAGATCGATGGCGAGCGCACCCCGCGTTACGTGATCAGCTGCGATCTCTCCTCCGCGCCCCGCGGCCAGCCGGTGACGGTCGAAGTGGCACTCGCGGTGCGCTATCCGAGGATGCAACCGGGGCGGATGCCGTTCCTCCTCGACCATCCGACCGACCTGCTCACGGTGTGGATGCTCTTTCCCGAGGACCATCCCTACCATACCTACCGGCTCGAGCGCCATCCGGCCGGGAAGCCCGGGGTGGTCGAGCCGCTCGAGGCCCGCTACACCATCGACCATCCCTACGGCAACCTGATCGGCTGGTCGGTGATCACGCCCGATCCGCAGACGGTCTACGAATGCCGCTGGACGACCGACTGAGAGCGTCCCGAGACCGTGCCCCGCCCCGAGGAACATCGCGCATGGATCCCTTCATGGATGCCGCCATCGCCGAGGCCGAGAAGGGATTCGCCGAGGGGGGCATCCCGATCGGATCGGTGATCGTCCACGAGGGGAGGATCTTCGGCCGGGGGCACAACCGTCGCGTGCAGGAGGACAGCGCCATCCTCCACGGCGAGATGGACGCGCTCGAGAACGCCGGCCGGCAGAAGGCGGCCTTCTACCGCGACTGCACCCTCTACACCACGCTCTCCCCCTGCCCGATGTGTTCGGGCGCCATCGCCCTCTACCGCATCCCCCGCGTCGTCATCGGCGAGAACCGGACGTTCATGGGGGAAGAGAAGTGGCTCGCCGCCCGCGGCGTGGAGATCGTGGTCCTCCAGGACGACCGTTGCATCGAACTGATGCGCCGCTTCATCGCCGCCCGCCCGGCCCTCTGGAACGAGGACATCGGGGAGTGAAGGGCCCGGCGGCGTGAAGCCGGGCAAGCTGGGAGGGGAGCGGGGCAGGGCCGCGGCGGGCCCTCTTGCGGCGTCCGGCGGGGCGTCGCTATCCGCTCGCCCATGATTCGTCGACTCCCCCTGCTCCTGCTCGCCGGGAGCTGTCTGCTCCTCGCCTCCTGCCGGGCGTGCGAGCGCTGTCTCGCGCCGCGCGCGATCACGGGAGAAGTGCGCGCCGATCCGGAGCTCGTGACGCTCACGAGCGAGGCCCCTGTCGAACGGGGCCGGCCGCGGAAGGTGATCGACGGCATCGGATGGGTGTTCGGCATCCCGTCGAAGATCGTCCTCTGGGACCGGCGCGTGGAGAACCACGCCGTCGGCCCGGAGACCGAGGCGGCGATCCGCGAGTACCTCGACGACGAGGGGCTCGACCACGTCAAGGTGCGCTTGAACCAGTACGCCCCCCTGGCCGACTGGCGCCGGCTGCGGAAGAACCGCACCGTCGGCTGGCCGCTGCGCTACACGATCGGCACGCTGTCGATCGCCTCCGAGGCGGTGTTCGCCGGTCGGCTCTTCGGCGGCGACCACTACAACCCCTGGACGAACACGATCCACCTCTACAGCGACGTCCCCTCGATCGCGCTCCACGAAGGGGGCCACGCCCGCGATTTCGCCCGCCGCGACTGGCCCGGCCTCTACGCCGTCGCCTTCGGCCTCCCGATCACGGAGCTCTACCCCGAGGCGATCGCCACCGGCGAGGCGCTGGCCTATCTCGAGCGCCGGCCCGGGGCGCCGGGGTGCGACGCTCCGCCCGATGACGAGGAGTCGCCGCTCGCGCCGCGCCGCCTCGAGCCACGGATCGCCGAGGCCCGCCGCATCCTCTACCCGGCCTACGGCACCTATCTCGGCGGCGCGGCCGGCGAGGCGGTGGGGATGACGATCGGCCTGCCGGTCTACGCCGGAGCCGTCGTGGCCGGCCACGTCACCGGCCGGGCGGTCAACCGTGTGGAGTCGTCTCGGGAGCCGGCCGACACGGTCGAGCAGGCATACGCATGCGAGTCCGCTCCGATCGGAGACGGCACGGGCAGGGACGATCGGCAAGGGGATGATCCGGGCGGGGGCGACTTGCCCGGCGGGGATCGCGACGGGGAAGATGGCGCCTCCGCCGTCGTTCCTCCCCTGCCGGACCCGCCATGATCCGTCTCCTCCTCGCGGCGAGCCTCGCGCTTGCCGCCGTGACGCTCCCCGCCGCGGACGACGTCGTCGTCGCCCGGTTCGAGTCGGATTCGTTCGACGGCTGGGAGGTCGAGGGCACGGCCTTCGGCACGGGACCGGTGGAGGCCGCCTCGTCACCGGGGATCACCGGCTACCGCGGCCGCCGCTTCGTCAACTCCTTCCATCCCGACGACGCCGCCACCGGCACGCTCACCTCGCCCCCCTTCACGCTCGCGCGCCGCTACGTCGCCTTCCTGATCGGCGGAGGCCGGCACGACGGTGGCACCGGCGTGGAACTGCTCGTCGACGGCGCGGTGGTCCGCTCGGCGACCGGCCACGATGCCGGGGCCCTCCGCTTCGAATCGTGGGACGTCGGCGATCTCGCCGGCCGCGAGGCCCGGGTGCGGATCGTCGACCGGGTGGGGGGCGGATGGGGGCACGTCGACGTCGACGAGATTCTCCTCACCGACACGCGCCGCGCCGGGCCGGGGGCCTGGCGGCCGGAGGAGTACCGCCGCTCCGCCGAATGGCGGCGCGAGCCGTGGCGGCCCGGCTGGCACTTCTCGCCCGACCTCCACTGGATCAACGATCCCAACGGCCTGGTGTGGGCCGACGGGCTCTGGCACCTCTTCTACCAGCACAATCCCCATGGCAACGACTGGGGGCACATGAGCTGGGGCCATGCCACGAGCCGGGATCTCCTCCACTGGGAGCACCAGCCGCTGGCCCTCGCCGAGGGCTCGGGCACCATGGCCTTCTCCGGCTCGGCGGTCGTCGACCGCGATGACACGAGCGGACTGGGGGCCGCCGGCGCCGGGCCGCTGGTGGCGATCTACACCGCGCACCAGCAGGGGAGGCAGACGCAGGACATCGCCTCGAGCACCGACGGCGGGCGCACCTGGACCCCGTGGCCCGGCAATCCCGTCCTCGACCTGGGCCTGGCCGACTTCCGCGATCCGAAGGTCTTCTGGCACGCCCCCACGGCGCGGTGGGTGATGGTGGTGTCGCTCGCGCTCGAGAAGCGGCTCCAGTTCCACGCCTCGAGCGATCTGAAACGCTGGACGCTCCTCTCCGAGTTCGGTCCGGCGGGTGCCCCGGGAAAGTCGAATTGGGAGTGCCCCGACCTCTTCGAGCTCCCGATCGAGGGGGAGCCGGGCGCGACCGCCTGGGTGCTCTCCGTCGGCATGGGCAGCGGCTCGGTCGCCGGCGGCTCCGGGGACGAATACTTCGTCGGCTCCTTCGACGGCACCCGCTTCGTCGCCGACGTGGCCGACGCGCGCTTCGTCGATCACGGCCGCGACTTCTACGCCGCGGTCTCCTTCTCCGACGTGCCGGCCGACGACGGGCGGCGGATCTGGATCGGCTGGATGAACAACTGGGAGACGGCGCAGGTGCCCACGTGGCCCTGGCGCGGGCAGATGTCGGCGCCGCGGGAGCTGTCCCTGCGCCGCATCGGCGGCGTGCCCACGCTCTGCCAGCGGCCGGTCCGTGAGATCGACGCCCTCGGCCGCGACAAGACGGCGATTCCCGCGGGGAAGATCGGCGCGGGCACGCACCCTCTGCCGCGGGCGGGGAAGCGGTTCGATCTCCGCCTCACGATCGATCCGGCCTCCTCGGAGGCCTGCGGGATGCACGTCCTCGCCAAGGAGGGGCAGCGCACGGTCGTCGGCTACGACGCGCGGTCGCGGCGGATGTTCGTCGACCGCACGGCGTCGGGGCGGGTGTCGTTCCATCCCGCCTTCGCCGGCCGCCACGAGGCGCCGCTCGAGCCGGGCCCCGACGGCACCGTCCGGCTGCGGATCCTCGTCGACGCCTGCTCGGTGGAGGTCTTCGGCAACGACGGCGAGGCGGTGATCACCGATCTCGTCTTCCCCGACGACGACGCCACCGGCCTGGCCCTCTTCGCCGAGGGGGGCTCGGCCGGGGTCGTGGAGGGAAGCGTCGCGGCGCTCCCGCGCACCGACGGCGTCGCCGAGTGACCGCACCGCGAGGGAGTCAGCGGGCCAGCACCGCCTCGATGCCGTCGAGGCACATCTGCACCGCCGACGCCACGAGCACCATCCCCATCAATCGCTCGATCGCCGTCAGGCCGCGCGTGCCGAGGAGCCCGGCGAGCTTCGACCCGGCCAGGAGGATCGCGGCCGACGCGGCCCAGGCGACGGTGATCGCCGCCAGCCATTCGACGCGCCGCTCCGGGGCCTGGCTCGAGAGCAGGAGCACCGTCGCCAGCGCCGACGGGCCGGCGACGTAGGGGATCGCCAACGGCACCACCAGCGGTTCGCCGTCGGTCTCCTCGCCGAGCGCTCCGTGCGCCGCGGGGAACACCATCTTCAGGGCGATGAGGAACAGCACGATTCCGCCGGCGATCGTCAGCGCGGGCTCCGAGATCCCGAGGGTACGGAGGATCGCGCGGCCGGCGAAGAGGAAGGCCACGAGCACGCCGTAGGCGATGACCAGCTCCCGCGCGGCGACGGCGAAGCGGCGGGCCGGCTCGACCGGCGTCAGCGCCGCGAGAAACAGCGGGATGTTGCCGAGCGGGTCCATCACGAAGAACAGGAGCACCGCCGCGGAGAACGTCGTCATGGCAGGCCTCGACCGATTCGTGGTACGTCCATCCTATCCGCGCTCCGGGCGGGCTTTGCCGCCGGCGCCGCGGAAACCTATCCTTGACGGGCCCTTCGGCCGTGAGGCCGAGTAGGGGCAGGGGAGAAGCGACGTGGGAGCGGATCGATCGCACCGTGCAGGGCCGCCGGTTTCCCGGCGTCGGCTCCTCGTCTCCGCCGGGGGATTGGCGGGGCTCTCCCTCACCGACTGCCTGCGCCTCGGGGCGGCGGCCGTCCCGTCGACGCCCGCGCGGGCCAAGTCGCTGATCATCGTCTATCTGTGGGGAGGCCTGAGTCACATCGACTCGCTCGATCCCAAGCCCGACGCCCCCCCGGAAGTCCGGGGGGAGTTCCGGCCGATCGCCACCGCCACCCCCGGGATCCTCTTCAGCGAGCACCTGCCCCTGCTTGCGCGGCAGACCGAGAAGCTCGCCGTCATCCGCTCCCTCTTCCACGACGACGCCGCCCACGGTCGGGGGATGTACTGGAACCTCACCGGTCACAAGCCGCCGCGCGTCGGCAACATCCCGCCGCTCTCGAACGACTGGCCCTCGATCGCGGCGATGGTCTCGAAGCTGCGGCCGCCGCCGTCGGACGTGCCCCCCGCGGTGCGCGTCCCCTATCCCCTGGTCGACAACGGCACGCTCCAGGCGGGGGAGTACGGCGGCTGGCTCGGCGTGAAGCACGAGCCGATCATCATGCGGCCGTCGCGCGGCGAGCCGTTCGCCGGCGTGTCGCGGTCGCTCGGCGCGGAGACCTTCGAGCTCGGCTCGGTCGACACCGCGCGCGTGTCGCGCCGGGAGGGCCTCCGCGCGAGCCTCGAGCACGCGCCCGGCACCGGCGCCGACTTCGCCTCCTTCGACCACTTCCGTGCGCTCGCGCGCGACATCATGCTCGGCTCGGCGGTCCGGAATGCCAACGACCTCGATCGGGAGGACGCACGTGTCCGCGCGTCGTACGGCGACCATCTCGGCGGCCAGAGCCTCCTGCTCGCGCGGCGGCTCACCGAGGCGGGCGTGCCGGTGGTGCAGGTCTGCCTCGCGTCGGGGGATTTGAACGGCGGCGCCGGCGACATGTGGGACACCCACGGCGACAACTTCAACAGGCTGAAAAACCGGCTCCTGCCGGTCTTCGACCGGAGCGTCTCGGCGCTCCTCGACGATCTCGACGCCCGCGGCACGCTCGGCGAGACGCTCGTGGCGGTGATGACCGACTTCGGCCGCACCCCGCGCGTCAACGGCTCGGCCGGCCGCGACCACTACCCCGGCGTCTATTCGATGCTCCTGGCCGGCGGCGGCATCCGCGGCGGGCAGGTGTACGGGTCGAGCGACGGCCTGGGGGCCTTCCCGCTCGATCGCCCCTGCGGCCCCGCCGACATCCACGCCACGCTGTTCCACGCCCTCGGCCTCTCGCCCCGCGCCGAACTCCGCGACCCCCTCGGCCGTA
>CAWUOA010000124.1:0-8935 GCA_963923225.1 uncultured Planctomycetaceae bacterium | reverse complement strand
CGCTCGCGCGAGGTGAAGAAGTTGAAGAGATAAACACCCCGCGCACCGCGGTCGCGGAGCTTCGCCGCCGCGGCGCGGTATTCGTCGGCGGAGAGGTTCGCCTTGCCGGAGCCGGTCGTGCACTCGATGCCGAAGGCGAGCGACACCCCCGGCAGGGCGCGCGACCACTCCTCCACCGGCAGATCGCCCCGCTCGAGGAGGAACTCCGACACCGTCACATGATCGACGAGCCCCGCCGCCGCCCAGCCCGGCACGTCGCAGCCGCGCGCCCGGGCGCTCGCCGGCGTCGGCGGGGAGCGGCCGTAGTTCGACGGCACGCGCACCGCCAGCGCGATCCGCCGGCCCCGCTCCAGGCCCAACCGGTCGAGCAACCCGCGCACGCGCCACAGCAGCGCCGTCATGCGCGGCACCCGCTCCTCCTCCGGACAATCGTCCTTGAAGAATCTCGGGAAGCGGTTGAAGTCGAGTTCGAGGCCGTCGGCGTCGTAGCGCGTCGCCGCCTCCTCGAGGAGGCGGAAAACGTGCTCGACGACCTCGTCGCGGCCGAAGTCGAGGGCATCGCGGCCGCCGTAGCGGTCGCCGCCGATGACCCACTCCGGGTGCTCCCTGCGGAAGCGCGTGCGGAGGAAGTCGTCGCCATGGTCGTCGTTCATCCGGAAGGAGATCCAGGCTTCGCGGCCACGGGCACGCGTCTCGGCGAGCATGAGGGCGTAGGGATCGACGCCGGCGGCGAAGAGCGCCTCGAGGTTGGCGTGGCGCCGCTTCTCCGACTCCGGCCACGCCGCCCGCTCCTCGGGGGTCGAGTCGGCGCCGCGCATCGTGCCGACGGCCGTGGGGTAGTACATGACCTGCGCGTCGATGCACACCGCCACGACGTCGACCCGGCTCGACTCGTAGGCCACCTCCTCGACGAGCCTGCGGACGTCGGCCACGCAGACCCTCGCCGGCCCCTTCACGCCCGCCTTGGTGGAGAGGCAGGAGTCGCCGTCGAAGTTGTAGAGGAGCCGCCGCCGGCGCGGCCGCGCGGCGAGAGCCGCCCCCGGCTCCACGGAGCGCGGCTGCCAGTGGCCGTGCATCGCCGCCATCCCGGCCGGCAGCCGCGTGAGCGCCGTCTCGGCCCCGTCGGCCAGTCGCCGCGCGTAGAGATTGCGGGCCATGCCGCCGTCAGCTGCCGCACGGCGCGAACCGTAGAGGAGCCAGTTCCCGTCGGGGCTCGGCCGCGGATGGTAGTGCGTGGTGCCGGGTGCCGAGCGGGTGAGCCGCACCGGCTCCGCCCCTTCCCGCACCGCCACTTCGAAAAGTTCCACGGTCTCCGCTTCCGCGTTCGTCGCCTCGTCGACGCGGGCGGTGTAGAAGACCTTCGTGCCGTCCTGCGACCAGACCGGCACGTCGCTCGATCCGCCGTGGAAGTCGGGCACGTCGAGGAACTCGGTCACCCCCCGATACCCACCGCGGTCGGCGAGCTTCCGCAGCCCGGTGCCGTCGGCGTCGACGACGTGGGGGTGACAGTCGTAATGCTCACCCGAGACGAAGAGGAGGTGCCGGCCGTCGGGGGACCAGGTCGGGGCGAAGTTGAACGGATGGCCGGTGTCGATCGATCGACGGTTGGAGCCGTCGGCATCGGCGACCCAGACGCGATAGTTCTCGTGCCAGGCGGCGCGGGTGCCGTCGGGGGAGCCGGAGAAGCCGTAGGAGAAGCCCTTCGAATCCCGGGCCAGATCGGTCTTGTTGCGGCCGTCGCGATCCATCGCGAAGGGCTTCGAGACGCCGTCGATGAGCGCCGTGAATCCGAGCCGGCCGGCGTTGCCGGGCCAGGGGAAAAGGCCCGCGTTGTAGTGGCTGACGCGGTCCACGGCCGTGACGTTCGTCGTCTGCCCCGTGGCGAGGTCGACGAGGAACGTGTCGTAGAGCCAGTCGCCCGGGCGGAAACGGAACTCCCGGTGCGCCTCCTCCCAGGCCGCGTTCGCGGGATCCTCCCAGGCGCGGCCGACGATCGCCGTGGCACCGTCGGGGAACCAGCCGACGAACTGCGTCCAGGACCAGGGCTCGTCGGCCAGCCCGGCGGAGAGCGGCACCGGCATCCTTCCCGGCTCCAGGAGCATCGCCCGCCCGGTGGCGACGTTGGCGAGCCTGCCGCCGGGAAGGGCCGTGGCATGCTCGGTGTAGCCCACCGCCAGCGGCGGCAGGAGCGACTCGTCGCCGACGGCAGGAAGCGCCGCGGCGAGGGCGGCGTAGAGCATGGTGGCGAGCAGCCGGTTCGTCCTCGATCGCATTCGTTCCATCCTCCGACGCCCCGCCCGCGATTCTCCGACCGGCGGCCCCGGGCGTCGGTCCCATCCCCACCCGTCCGCCGGAAAACGGCCCCTGTTATCCTCCCCTCCCCGCGCGCAGGCAATCGCCGCTTCCCCGGCCTGGTAGGCTGTCGCAGTGCGGGTCCGATCGGTTCCCCGGAAACGGCACGCCAGAGCCGAGGGAACGCTCCCCCACCGCGCCCCGACGCGAGGACGCCACGGATGGCACGCCGCCGGAAAGACACCGATCAGCCGCGACTCTTCGACGACGCTCCCGCGGGGGAGAAGGCCCCCGGGCCCCCGTCCGCGGAGACGTCTCCCACCGCGGCGGGATGCTGCGAGATCCACTGGCTCGACGCCGGCTGCGGGATCCTCTCCTCCGCCGCCGACTGGATTCTCGACCAGGTCGGTGCCGGACGAAAGGGAGACGACGGCGAGCCGATCGACTGCTCCGGCCTCGAGGTGGTCGTCCCCGGCCGGGGCGCGGGACATCGGCTCGTCGAGATTCTCGTCGATCGGGCCGCGGCCCTCGGCCGGCATCTGGTGCCCCCGCGGACGGTGACGCTCGGCGCCCTCCCGGAGCGGCTCTATCGTCCCGCCCGCCCGCTCGCCGACCCGTTCACGGAGACCCTCTGCTGGGTGTCGGCCCTCGCGGCGGCGACGCCTTCCGACCGGCACCTCGTCGCTCCCGGTATCGATCTCCCCACGGGAAGCCAGGGCGACGACTCCGACGGGGAGGACGCAGCGGCGTCAGGAACGGCCCCCTCGCCGCACGGGCTTCTCGACGCCGCGCGGATGCTCCTGACGATGCACCGGGAACTGGCGGCCAACGCGCTGTCCTTCGCCGCTCTGGCCGAGGCGGCGGAGAAGGCGCTGCCCGCCTTCGCCGACCATGCCCGGTGGGAGGCACTCGCGCGGCTGGAGCGGGCGTACCTGACGGAGATCGACGGCCTCGGCTACTGGGACCGACAGACCGCCCGCCGCGTGGCGGTGGAACGGGGCGAGATCGACCGCGACGAACGGCTCGTGCTCCTGGCCACCGTCGACATCGATCCGCTGCAGCGCCGCATGCTGGCGGGCGTCCGCGGGCGGATCGACGCCCTCGTGGCCGTTCCCTCGGGCATCGGACCCGATCCCCAGGCCTGCTTCGACGCCTTCGGGTGCATCGTGCCCGACGCCTGGCTCGCCCGGCCGATCCCGATCGGCCTCGAGCGGATCGCCGTGGTCGACGACAGCGACGGCCAGGCCGAGGCCGTTCTCGCCTGGATCGCGCGGATCGCCGGGCGACGAGCCAGCGACGAGATCACCGTCGCGCTGCCCGATCCGGCCCTCGTGCCGGTCCTCGAGGAACACCTCGCCGCACGCGGGCTCGCGGGGCGCTACGCGGCCGGCCGCACCTGCGTCCGCTCCTCGCCCTGGCAACTGGCCCACGCCATGTTCGAATGGCTCGCGCGGCGGGAGTTCCAGGCGTTGTCCGACCTCCTCCGCTGCCCGGACTGCGTGGCGCTGGTGCGCCGGGAGACCGGCGTGGAGGACCCGACCGCGCTGTCCGACGCGGTCGCCACCCGTCATCTCCCCTGGCAGGTCGATGCCGGCCATCTGGCGGAGGCCGGGGCGAGCGACAGGGAACGCGAGGAGAACGACGCGTTTCTCCGGGTGGTGGGAGCCGTCGACCGCTGGCTCGAACCGCTCCGTGCGGCCGCCGCCGCGATCGATGCGGCGGGCCATCATGCCGCCGACACCGGCGCGGGCGGTCGCAGGACCGGCAAGAAGAGCAAGGGCAAAGGGAAGACGACGCGCGGCGCCGGCCGCCGCGGCGCCGCCGACACGGTGCGCCCCGCGCGGCGCGCCGGCGCGTCGGCCGGCTTCGCCGCCGACGCCGTGCCGACGTTCGCACCGGCTTTCGTCGCCGCGGTGCGGCAGGTGTGGGGATCGGCCCTCGAGGCGATCGAGATCGATCGCGACGACGACGCCACGCGTGTCTTCGCCCGGTCGCTCGCCGCCTTCGGCGGCGTCCTCGCGGAAGCCGAGACGGTGTCCGACCGCCTCGTCGCCGCGGCGGGATCCTCCGGCTTCGCCCGGCTGATCCTCGCCACGTGGGGCCACGAGGCGATTCCCCCCGCTTCCGACGCCGCGGCCATCGATCTGGTCGGGTGGCTCGAAGTCGCGCTCGACGATTCACGGGCGCTGGCGATCACGAGCTGCGTCGAGGGGAGCCTGCCGGGCGCCGCCGGCCGCGATCCGCTCCTCCCGGAGCCGTTGCGGCAGGCGCTCGGACTCGACAACGCCTCGCGGACCGCGGCCCGTGACGCCTGGATGCTGGCGGTGGCGGCCGCGCGCGAGGAGCTCCTGGTGGTGGTGCCGCGCAAGGGGAGCGACGGGTCGCCGACGGTGCCGAGCCGGCTCCTCTTCAGGCGCTCTCCCGAGGAGGTGGTGGTGGCGGCGCGGCGCTGGTTCGCGAGGGCCCCCGCTCCGGCGGCGGCCGCACCGCCCCGGGTCGCCCCGTCGCGGCTGCTCGTCCCCGAGCCGCCGCCGCAGACGGCCGCCGAGGTCCATCCGAAGATGCGCGTCACCGAGTTCCGCGACTACCTGGCCTGTCCGTACCGCTACTGGCTCCGCCACCGCCTCCACCTCTCCGCCGCCGACGACGACGCGCTCGAGCTGGGGGCCACGGCGTTCGGCACGCTCGTCCACGAGTGCCTCGACCGCTTCGCGCACGACGCCGATCTGGCGGCGAGCACCGATCCCGACCGTCTGGCCGACGGACTCTCGGCGATGCTCGACGGGGTCGTCGCCGAGCGCTACGGCATCGCCGCGGTCCCGGCGGTGCAGGTGCAGGCGGAATTGGCGAGGCGGCGGCTGCGCGAGTTCGCCCGCGTGCAGGCCTGGCGGACGTCGCAGGGCTGGCGCATCCACTCCACGGAGCGGTCGGTCGAGTCGGAGGCGTTCGTCGTCGACGGCCTTCCCGTGCGGCTCGCGGGCCGCATCGACCGCATCGATCACCATCCCGGCCGCGACGTCTGGCAGCTGCTCGACTACAAGACGTCGCAGCGCGGCCGCACGCCCGAGCAGACCCACCGCGACCGTTCCGGTTGGGTCGACCTCCAGCTCCCCCTCTACCGGCACCTCCTCGCCGAGGTGCCCGGACTCCCCGAGACGTCCGGCCCCTCCGGCCGCCGCGTCGGCGTGGGCTATTTCAACGTCCCTGCACGTGTCGAGGAAATCCGCGTGGAGGACGCCCCCTGGAACGACGACGACTACGCCTCCGCCGACGCGGCCGCCGCCGACGTGGTGCGGAAGATCCGCGCCGGGATCTTCTGGCCTCCCGTCGACGACGCCGCCGCCACGTTTCCGGAGTACGACGCCATCTGCCAGACACGGGTGATCCGCGACGACGAGGAGGGTGAATCGTGACGCGTGCCGAGACGCCACTCTCCATGAACGAACACCACGCCCCCGGCTTCGAACCGTTCGTCGTCGTCCGGGCCAGCGCCGGCACTGGCAAGACGCACGCCCTCTCCACTCGGCTGATCGGCCTGCTCGCCGACGGAGCGGAGGTCGACGACGTCTTCGCGGCGACCTTCGCCCGCAAGGCGGCCGGAGAGATCCTCGACCGCGTCCTCGAGCGGCTGGCGGTCGCGGCCACGCCCGGCGAGCGATCCGCCACCGCGGCCCTGGCCGAGGCGATCGGCCGACCCGCCGCCGACGCCGGGTTCTTCCGCGATCTCCTCGTCCGCGTCACGCGTTCGATCGATCGCCTCGCGGTGAGCACGCTCGACGCCTTCTTCGTCACCTGCGCCGACGCCGCCCGTTTCGAGATCGGCCTCCCCCCCGGGTGGACGATCGGCACCGAGGCCGATCTCGCCCTCCTCCGCCGCCGCGCGATCCAGCGCACGATCCACGACGCCGTGCGCGGCGCGCCCGGCGAACGAGATCCGGCGGCCGTCCTCGCCACGCTGATGGTCCAGCTCTCCGGTGGCGCGACCACCGCGGGGCTCGAGGAGGCGATCGAGGGAATCGTCGGCGACCTCGCCGCGATCCACCGCGAGACCGAGCCGGCGGCCTGGGAGTGGCTCAGGCGCCCCAAGCCTCCGTCGGCGGAGGCCGTCGCCGCGGCGCGGGAGACGCTCGCGGAGTTCGGGTTTTCCGACAAGCGATTCGCCTCGGCGCGCGACGCGGCGATCGACGCGCTCGACCGTCAGGATTGGACGGGGCTGGTCTCCAAGGGGATGATCCCCAAGCGGCTGGCGGGGGAGACCCTCTACTGCGGCAAGGAGATCGACCCCTCGGTCGTCGGCGCCCTCGACACGCTGATCGAGCTGGCGCGGTGGTTCATCGTCGCCCGCGCCGCGGAGCAGACCAGGGCGATCCGCGACCTCCTCGACCGGGTCGTCTCCACCGCCGACCGCCTGGCGGCGAGCGAGGGGGTCGTGTCGTTCGACGACGTCACGCGGCTGGTCGGAGTCGCGGCCGGCGACGGAACGCTCGACTCCGCCCGCTGGCGCGGCATCCGCTTCGCCAGGCACCTCCTCCTCGACGAGTTCCAGGACACCTCGCCGGCGCAGTGGCGCGTGCTCGAACGCCTGGCGGAGCATTCGGTCACCGCGGAGGGATCGTTCTTCGCCGTGGGCGACGGCAAACAGGCGATCTACGGCTGGCGCGGTGGCGCCGCCGAGCTCCTCGACCACCTCGGGGAGTTCTTCGCCCGCGGCTCGACGAGGCTCGTGTCCCACGAGCTCGCCCTCAGCTGGCGTTCGAGTCCGGCGGTGCTCGAGGCGGTGAACCGTGTCTTCGACCGCATCGCCGGCGCCGAGCCGCTCTCCGACCACGCCGGAATCGCCGCCGAGGCCGGCGAGGGCTTTCCCCGCCATGCCGCCGCGGACGCGCGGAAGAAGCTCGCCGGCTGGGCGCGCCTGCGCGCGTGCCGAGCGCCGGAGGAGGGGGAGAAGGGCACGGAGGTGCTCTTGGCCGAAGCGGCGCGGCGTGCGGCGGCGCTGTCACGTGCCAATCCCGGCCTCTCCGTCGGCGTGCTCGTCCGCACCAACGCCGCCGCGGAGCGGGTCATCGCGCGACTGAAGACGCTGGGCATCGTGGCCAGCGCCGAGGGAGGTCAGCCGCTCGACGATTCGCCGGCGGTCGAGCTCGTCCTTTCGGCCCTCCATCTGATCGATCATCCCGGGGACTCGACGGCACGGTTCCACGTCGGCACCTCCCCCCTCGCCGCGGAGCTCGGCCTCGACGCGCGGCGGGCCTCGGCCGGGCGCCCCCCCTCCTCCTGCCTCGGGGCGATCGACCGGCTGCGGCGCCGGCTCGTCGACGAGGGCTACGGGCCCGTCCTCGCGCGATGGGCGTCGGTGGTGGCGCCGGCGGGGAGCCCCCGCGACCGACGCCGTCTCGAGCAGCTCCTCGCCTCCGCCCGCACCTGGGATCTCGATGGAGGGGCGAGCGCCGGCGGGCTCGTGCGCACCGGGCCGTTCGTGGCCCACTGCCGCAACGTGGCGGTGGCCGATCCGGTGCCCTCGCCGATCCGCGTGATGACGATCCACAAGGCGAAGGGGCTCGAGTTCGATCTGGTGGTGCTCACCGACCTCGACCGGCGCATCGTGGCCCGGCCCCCGCGACTGGTCGTCGACCGGGAGAGCCTGCTGGCCCCGGTGCGTCGCGTGCTCGTCCATCTTCCCAAAGAAGCGCTGCCCCTGCTCCCGGCCGAGTGGCAGGATCGCGCCCGACACGCGAACGACCCGGTGGTCCGCGAGGCGATCGCCACCCTGTACGTCGGCCTCACCCGGGCCGCCCGCGCCATGGAGATTCTCGTCCTCCCGGCTTCGCCCAGGGAGAAGAACGTCCCGCGCACGCTCGCCGGGGTCCTCCGCGCCACCCTCCCGGACGATCCGGCGGCGGCGGCGGACACCGTCCTCTGGTCCCATGGCCACCGTGCCGACCCGGCGGCGGACTCCCTTCCCGATCTTCCCGCCGCCGCGCCGGCGGAGCCGGCGCGGGTCGACACGTCGCCGCGGATCACGCTCCGTGCACCGCCGCACGGCCGCCGCCGCCGCGGTCGGCCGACGCGCGCCCCCTCCTCGGCCGAAGGCGCCCGCGTCGTCGGCGCCGCGGCGCTCCTCGACCCCGGATCGCGCGCCGCCCGCAGCGTCGGCACGCTCCTCCACGCCTGGATCGAGCGGTACGGGTGGCCCGCGACGCCCCCCGACGACGAATCGCTCCGCGCCATCGCCGGCCGGGAACCGCTCCTGGCCGGGCAGATCGACGCCCTCATCGCGGACTTCCGCGGGATGTGCGCGGCGCCGCGGATCGCCCGGCTGCTCGCCGAGCCCGAGTCACGTCTGCCCGACCGGTTCGTCGACGGCGAGCTCCCCGCCGGGCCGGCGGAGCCTGAGCTGTCGCGCGAGCGATCCTTCGCCATCGACGACCAGGGCGAGACGGTCCTCGGCATCGTCGACCGGCTCGTCGTCTGGCGGCGCCACGGCCGCCCCGTGGCCGCGGAGGTGATCGACTTCAAGTTCGACGGCGTCGGTTCGACGGCCGCCGAACGGGCGCGGATCCTCGCGGAAAAGACGGAGTTCTACGCGCCGCAGCTGCGGGCCTACCGCCGGGCGGTGGCCTCGCTTCACGGCCTGCCGCCGGAA
>CAWUOA010000123.1:0-8942 GCA_963923225.1 uncultured Planctomycetaceae bacterium | reverse complement strand
GCCACAAAAGCACGCTCCAGGCACCGACGCCCCCCCCGCCTGGAACGCCCTGGCCCGCACCTGGACCGACCTCGGCATCCTCTTCCGGCTCCCGGAGCTCGCCGCCGCGGCCGCTGGCATCGTTTTCTTCTGGGCGATCGGCGCGGTGGCCCAGGCGAACGTCGACCAGTTCGCCACCGAGGCCGGCGCCACCTCGCAGGCCCAGGTCGTGCCGTTGCTGGTGGCGCTCGTCGCGGGCATCGGCGTGGGGAGCGTGGTGACCGGCAAGCTCGCGACGAGGCCCCCGGGGGCCGATCCGCGCGTCGATCTCGGCTTCGTGCCGCTCGGCGGAGCGATCATGGCGGTGGCGTTTGTGGCACTGGCCTCCATCGGCGGACGGTTCGTCGCCGAGGGGGGCGTCGGTGCCTGGAGCGTGCTTTTGTGGCTCGTCGTGCTCGGGTTCGGCGCCGGCATGTTCGACGTGCCGCTCGAGACCTATCTCCAGGCCAAGAGCCCATCCGACCGGCTCGGGGGTGTTCTCGCCGCCACGAACCTGCTCCTGTTCAGTGGCATGTTCCTGGCGTCGCTCGGCTACGGCGGCCTGCGGGCTCCGGTCGGTCCCGGAGGCACGCCGCTCCTCTCGGCGCGGGCGATCTTCGCGCTGTTCGCCGTGCTCTCGCTCCTGGCGGCGCTCGCCGCCGTGTGGTGTGCGCCGCGGGCGACGCTGCGGCTGTTCGTCGCGGCGATCGTGAGGACGTTTTGGCGCTTCCGTGTCCGCGGGCTCGACACGCTCCCCCTCGCCGGGCCGATGGTCGTGGCCGGCAACCACGTCTCCTGGCTCGACGGTTTCCTTCTGCCCCTGGCGAGCCCCCGCCCGCCGCGGATGGTGGTCTACGGCCCGAACATCCGCGGCCGCTTCCTCCGCATGCTCGCCGACCAGTGGCGTTTCATCCTCTTCGAGCCGAGCCCCAAGTCGATCGCCAGGGCGCTCAAGGGTCTCCAGGCCGGGCTCGCCGAAGGGGACGTGGTGGGGATCTTCCCCGAGGGGGGCATCTCGCGCACCGGCCAGCTCCTCGGCTTCAAACGCGGCCTCGACTGGGTCCTCGAACGGATCGCCGCCCCGATCGTGCCGGCCTGCGTCGACGGCATGTGGGGGAGCCGGCTGTCGCACTCCGAGGGAAGGTTCTTCTCGAAGTGGCCCCGGGCTCCGTTCCGCGGCAAGCGCGGCGTGACGGTGTGGTTCGGCGACGCGCTGCCCGCCGGCACCCCGCCGCGCACGGCGCGGGTGGCGCTTCAGGAGCTTTCGGCGCGGGCCGTCCGCGACCGCTCGCTCGACTCCCGAGATCCCGACCGGGATCTCGCCGCGTGGGCCCGCCGATTCGGATCAGGAGCCTCGGCCGCCGGCGTGTTGAAAAGCGGTCACCACGTCGACGCCCGCGGGGTCGCCGTGGGGGGGGAGAGTGAAGTGGGGGGACAGAGTGAACGGGGCTCGGGGCGGAGCATCGTCGTCGGCGACGACGGCCTCCGGCTCGACTGGGGGGCCCTCGCCGCCACCGCCGAGGCCTTCGACGGCTGCTGCCAGGTGCGCCGCGAGGACACGCTCCTCTCGTCGCTCGCCCCCGGTGATCCGCTCTTCGTCCATCTCGGGCTTCTCGGCGGCCCGCTCCTGGGGATCGCGGCCACGAGCGTCCCCCCCGAGTCGTCCGCGGCCACGATCCTCCGCGAGCTCGCCGAGCGGAAGGCCACGCTGTGGCTCGCGCGCGTGGAGCAGGTGGCGGCGATGGCGCGGGATCGGTCCGCCGCGGGCGAGGCCCTGCCTGCCAGGCTTGCGGTCGTGGTGATGCCGATCGCCTCGCCCGAGGAGCTGCCCGCGGCACAGGCGGCGTCGGCAGCGTTCCTGGCGGCCTACGGCATCGAGCCGGTGGTGGCCTTCGCGCCGGGGCCGCTCGGGGGCCTCGTCTCGATGAACACCCCTCCGGCCCGCGCCGCCGACCATGAGAAGACCTGCCGGGCCGATTCCCTCGGCCGCGTGGTCAACGGCGTGGCGGTGTGGCCGGACGCCGCGGCCCGCGCGGCCCTCGGGCTCCCCGCCTGGAGCCTGTCGGCGTCGGCGGGGCAGGCCTCCCGAACCGGCGTCCCCTCCCCTGCCCCGGCCGGCCGGGCGCTCGTCGTCTCGGCCACCGCGCCGCGCCTGCCCTCGGAATCCGGGGCCGCCGAAGCCCCGCGCGATCCGGTGGCCTTCCTCCTCGACTTCCCCGTCGCGATCGACGAGGACGGATTTCTCCTTCCAGGTGCCGGGGATTCCTCGAAAGCCACGGTCTGAGACCTCGAGTGGCTCCATGAGGCAGCGGGGCAGCCACGCACCAAAAACCCCCGTTCGTCGCCGCTTGGGCGCCGATTGCACCGGGTCAGCTTGGTTGATCGGCGAACATGCGGTATCCTTCCTGCGTGCTCGGCACGGGCACCCCTAGCTCAATTGGATAGAGCATCGGTCTACGGAACCGAAGGTTGCAGGTTCGAGCCCTGCGGGGTGTATTTCCTTCCGCCGCCGTCTGCGGCAACTGCCCTTGGGGGGCTCCGGGCTCGGCCGGTACCCTGCCGGGATGGCGCGTCTTCCCGATCCTGCCGCTCCCGCCTTCGCGGCGCCGGTTCCCCGTGACGAGGCCGGCTGGCAGCGCGTCGTCGGGTTCGATCCCGGGCTCAACACCACCGGCTACGGCGTGATCGAGTGCCGCGGACAGGTCGTGCGGCTGGTCGAGGCGGGCACCGTGCGCTCGCGTGGCGACACGCTCGAAGCCCGCCTGGCGACGATCCACCAGGGGGTCCGCGAGGTCCTCGAGTCGCTGCGGCCGGTGGCGATGGCGATCGAGCAGGTCTTTGTCCACGCGCGCTTCCCCCGGACGGCGATTCTCATGGGGCACGCCCGCGGCGTGATCTGCCTGGCGGCGGCCCAAAGCGGCCTGACCGTCACCGACTATCCCCCCACGCGGGTCAAGAGCCTCCTCACCGGCAGCGGCCACGCGGCCAAGGAGCAGATGCAGGCGGCGGTGCAGCGGGAGCTCGGTCTGGCGACACGGCCCGAGCCGGCCGACGCCGCCGACGCGCTGGCGGTGGCCCTGGCCGACTGGCACCTCCGCGTGCGTCAGGGAGGGATCGCCCTCCGCCGGCCCGGTCGGGCCAC
The DNA here is from genome assembly GCA_963923225.1 of uncultured Planctomycetaceae bacterium. Classification (GTDB taxonomy): domain Bacteria; phylum Planctomycetota; class Planctomycetia; order Pirellulales; family UBA1268; genus QWOP01. The sequence continues at coordinate 5,782 of CAWUOA010000123.1, read as the reverse complement.
GGCGCGCCGCACAACACTTCCTCCGTCGGAGAACGAGCGATGATCAAGCGGATCACGGGGACGCTCGGCCACGTCGAGCCCGGAGCGATCGAACTGTCCGTGGGCCCGGTCGTCCACGAGGTGCTCGTGCCGGAGCTCGTCCGCCGCGACCTGCAGACCAAGTCGGGGCAGCAGGTCACGCTCCACACGATCGAGTTCCTCGAGGGAACCCCGGGCCGCGGCAACCTCGTGCCTCGCGTCGTCGGCTTCCTCTCGGAGGTGGAGCGGGAGTTCTTCGACCTCTTCTGCGAGGTCGACGGCGTCGGCGTTCGCAAAGCGCTGCGGGCGATGGTCCGTCCGGTCGGCGAGATCGCCCGGGCCATCGAGGAGCAGGACGCCGCCGCGCTCTCCACGCTCCCCGGCATCGGCGCCGCGACGGCGGAGCGGATGATCGCCAAACTCCGCCGGCGGATGCCGAAGTTCGCGCTCCTGGTGGCCCGCGAGGCGCCGGGCGAGGCGGCGGCGGGGGATGTCCTCTCCGAGACCTTCGAGGTCCTCCGCTCGCTCGGCCATTCCGACGCCGACGCCCGCCGGCTGTGCGACACCCTGCGGGGGGAGAAGAAGAAGCCGCGCGACGTGCAGGACGCGCTCGAGGCGATCTACCGCGGCATGCACAAGCCGCGGTGAGCGGGAGCGGCCGCCGCGCCGGTTTCCGGGGCGGCGTGGTAGGCTGACGGCTCCCCGCGAGGACTGGACGCATGAGCAGCTACCGAGAGCCGACGATCCGCGGCGAAGACGAGGCCGGCGGACCCGAGGACCGGGCCCTCCGCCCCCAGCGCCTCGACGAGATGGTCGGCCAGCGCGAGGTCTACGAGCGGCTGATGATCGCCGTCGACGCGGCCCGCAAGCGGGGCGACGTCCTCGGCCACATCCTCCTCGACGGCCCGCCGGGCCTCGGCAAGACGACCTTCGCCACCTGCATCCCCCGCGAGATGGGCACGACGCTGCAGATCGCCAGCGGCGCGGCGCTGGCGGCGCCCAAGGATCTCCTGCCGTACCTGAGCAACGCCGCCGAGGGGTCGGTGCTGTTCATCGACGAGATCCACCGCCTGCCGATCGCGGTGGAGGAGTTCCTCTATCCGGCGATGGAGGACTTCCGCATCGACATCACCCTCGGCGAAGGGGTGGCCGCGCGGACCATCAACATGCCGCTGCGTCCCTTCACCCTCATCGGGGCCACCACCCGGCCGGGGCTGATCTCCAAGCCGATGCGCGACCGCTTCCCGATGCGCGAGCACCTCGACTACTACCCCGTCGAGGACCTCGCCGAAATCGTGCGCCGCTCGGCGGCGAAGCTCGAGATGCCGATGGACGACGCGACCGCCGACGAGATCGCCCGCCGCAGCCGAGGCACCCCGCGTCTGGCCAACAACCGCCTCCGCTGGATCCGCGACTACTCCACCAGCCGGGCCGGGGGGCGGATCGATCCCGGCATCGCCCGCACGGCGCTCGAGATGCAGGGGATCGACGAGATCGGCCTCGACACCCTCGACCGCCGCTACCTCGAGACGATCCGCCGGGTGTTCGCGGGGGGGCCGGTGGGGATCGAGGCGATCGCCCATACCATGAGCAGCGCTCCCGACACGCTCGAGGACGACGTCGAGCCCTACCTTCTCCGCTGTGAATTGGTGATCCGCACCCCCCGTGGGAGGCGGCTGACGCCCCGCGGCGAGGAGCATTTGGGGGGGCTCCCCGGCAGCGGACCCCAGACGCGGCTGTTTTGACGCGCACCGCCCCGGAAAGCCCCCTCCGGAGCGTCGATTGACCGACCGGGGCGGTTGCGGCTAGATTTTCGGGCTCGATTCGTCCCGCTCCAAGGTGATTCCATGGCCGTCCCCAAACGCCGCCAGTCGAACCAGAAGACCCGCTCCCGTCGGGCCCACGACTTCCTCACTCCGCGGCAGCTCACGTTCTGCTCCAATTGCGGCAAGGCCGTGCCCACGCACCACATCTGCGGGACCTGCGGCCATTACATGGGCCGTCCCGTCCTCAAGACCGAGGAATGACCCTTGGCGGTCCCCGCGGACGGTGACGCAGCGGGTGGAACCGGCGCGGCTTCCCGCTCTTCGGACCATTCCCCGTCGGCACGGCGGACGGCGCTGCTCTTCCCGGGCCAGGGCGCCCAATCGGTCGGCATGGTCGGCGAGTGGATCGACGGCCACCCCGCGGCGCTCGCCCTCTTCGACCGTGCTTCGAAGATCCTCGGCTACGACCTGGCCGCGATCTGCCGCGTCGGCCCCGCGGAGCGTCTCGACACCACCGCGGTGAGCCAGCCGGCGATCCTCGTCACGAGCCTGGCCCTTCTGGACGTGCTCCGCGGCCGGCCCGAGGGGGCAGCGGTCGACGAGGCCGTGGTCGCCGCGGGGCTCTCGCTCGGCGAGTACACGGCGCTGGTCTTCGCCGGCGCCCTCGGCTTCGAGGACGCGGTGCGCCTGGTCGATCTGCGCGGGAAGGCGATGCAGGCCTGCGCCGACGCCCGGCCCGGTGCGATGCTCGCGGTGCTGGGCCTCGAACGCGAGCGAGTCGCCGAGCTCTGCGACGCGGCCCGCGACGGGGAGATCCTCGAGGTCGCCAACGTGCTCTGCCCCGGTAACGTCGTCGCCTCGGGCTCCGCCTCGGCCTGCGACCGCCTCCGCGACGCGGCCACCGCCGCCGGCGCCTTGAAGTGCGTCCGGCTGGGCGTGGCCGGCGCGTTCCACACCGAGCTGATGCGCGGCGCGGTGACCGAGCTGACCGCCGCCCTCTCCGAGACGCCGATCTCGGCCCCTCGGATCCCGGTGGTGAGCAACGTCGACGCGAAGCCGCACGTCGATCCCACCGAGATTCGCCGCCTCCTCGCCCGCCAGGTGGTGGGGGTCGTCGAGTGGCAGGCGTCGATGGAACGCCTCCTCGCCGCACCGTCCGCCGGTGGCTTCGGCGTGGAGGGCGCCTGGGAGGTGGGGCCGGGACGCGTCCTCCGCGGCCTGCTCAAGCGCATCGACCGGAAGTTCCCCTGCTCCGGCGTGATCGACTGACCATCCCCGGCGCGTCCTTCGGGCCGCCAGGGCCCTCCGCTGCCGCGGCCCCCCGACCACGAACCATCCGCAAGGAGTCCCGTCATGAGCGCCAAACCAGACGCCGCCGCCACGCCAGCCCGCATCCGTGTCGATCTCTCCGGGCAGGTGGCCATCGTCACCGGCGCCTCGCAGGGCATCGGCCGGGCCATCGCCGAGACCCTCGCCGCCAACGGCGCGACGGTGGCCCTGGTCGCCCGGAGCGTCGCCAAGCTCGACGACGTCGCCGCCGCCATCCGTGCCGCCGGCGGGAACGCGGAGACCTTCCCCTGCGACGTCTCCAAGGCGGAGAACGTCTCGGCGGTGGTCGAGGCGATCGTGGCCAAGCTCGGGCGGGTCGACATCCTCGTCAACAACGCCGGCGTGACCCGCGACACGCTCCTGCCGCGGATGAGCGACGAGGAGTGGGACGAGGTCCTCTCCACGAATCTCCGCGGTCCGTTCCTGTTCATGCGGGCGGTGAGCCGGCCGATGATGCAGCAGCGCTACGGCCGGATCGTCAACGTCTCGAGCGTGTCGGGGCTGATCGGCAATCCCGGCCAGGCCAACTACTCCGCCTCCAAGGCCGGCCTCGTCGGTCTCACGCGCACCGTGGCCAAGGAGCTGGCCGGGAGAAAGGTGACCGTCAACGCCGTCGCCCCCGGATTCATCGCCAGCGACATGACCGCGGCCCTCGGGCCGTTGCTGATGGACGAAGTGAAGAAGCGCGTCCCGGCGAAACGTCTGGGTGAGGCCTGGGAGATCGCCGACGCGGTCCTTTTCCTGGCGGCCCCCTCCTCCGGCTACCTCACCGCCCAGGTGGTGACCGTCGATGGCGGGCTCATCGGCTGATCCGCAGTCCGAAGGTGCCTGCCGTTCCGGTGGCGAGCCGGGAGCCAGACTGCCCGCGGCGGTCGGAGCGCACCGGTTTTCAGGGTCTGGGGAAATGGGAAGAATCGGGCGATCGATCGGACTGGACAGTCTGGGATCGGACCGGGTATATCTTCGCGACTGGCCTCGATTCCAGAATCGGGGCTCCCTGACCCGAAACTCTCCGTTGGCCCCGCTCGACGCGGAGCCGTGAGCATCCGGTCCTCGGCACGGCCCGAGCACTGCCGACACTCGAACCGTCCAACGCCTGTCAGCCAGTATCAGCCCGAACCAGCGTCCGATTCGTCCCGTGCCGTCGTGTTCGACCCCTGGTCGTCACGTCAGGAGGATTCAAAAGGTGGCATCCGTCCTTGAACGCGTGAAAGAGATCGTGTCGTCGCAGCTCGGGGTGAGCAAGGATCAGATCAATCCCGAGACGTCGTTCATCAACGATCTCGGTGCCGACTCCCTCGACACCGTCGAACTCGTCATGGAGCTCGAGGAAGAGTTCGAGATCAACATCCCCGACGACGCCGCCGAGAAGATTCAGACCGTCGGCCAGGCTGTCGAGTTCATCGAGAAGCACCAGTCCTGACAGGGCGGTCCATGAAGCGCCGTGCGGTGGTCACCGGACTGGGGGTCGTCACGCCCCTCGGTCGACGTCTCGATACCGTCTGGGAGAGGCTCGTCGGGGGTGAGAGCGGCATCGGGCCGATCTCGCTCTTCGACGTCGCCGGCTACCGGGTGCAGTTCGGCGGCCAGGTCCCCTGGGTGGCCGAGAACGAGGACATCGCCAATCCGAAGGAGTTGAAGCGGCTCGACCGTTTCACCCAATTCGCGCTGGCCGCGGCGAAGGATGCGGTGTCCGATTCGGGGATCGACTTCGCCTCCGAGGATCCTTACCGCTGCGGCGTGGTGATCGGCTCCGGCATCGGCGGATTGTGGGAGTTCGAGACCCAGGAGGAGCGGCTGCTCCACAAGGGGATCGACAAGGTCTCGCCGTTCACGATTCCAAAACTGATCGTCAATTCCGCCAGCGGCCACGTCTCGAGCCTTTACGGGATCAAGGGTCCGAATTACGCCGTGGCCACGGCCTGCGCCAGCGCCGCGCATTCCATCGGCAACGCGCTGCGGGCCATCCAGTACGGCGACGCCGACGTGATGGTCACCGGAGCCAGCGAGGCGGCCCTGACGCCGATCGGCCTGGCCGGCTTCCAGAACATGCGGGCGCTTTCCTTCCGCTCGGACGACCCGACGCGCGCCAGCCGTCCTTTCGACGTCGACCGCGACGGCTTCGTCCTCTCCGAGGGGGCGGGGATCGTGGTCGTCGAGGAGCTCGAGCACGCCCGGAAGCGCGGGGCGCGAATCTACGCCGAGCTCTGCGGCTACGGTGCCAGCGGCGACGCCGGCCACATCACGCAGCCCGACGAGGAGGGCCGCGGGGCCGCCCGGGCGATGGCGATGGCGCTTGCGGACGCGCGGCTGGCCGGCGAGCGCGTGCAGTACATCAACGCCCATGGCACGAGCACGCCTCTGGGCGACAAGGCCGAGACGCAGGCCGTGAAGCGGGTCTTCGGAGGCCATGCCGGGACGCTGGCGATCTCGAGCACCAAAAGCCAGATCGGCCACACCCTCGGTGCCAGCGGCGGGATCGAGTTGGTGGTCTGTGCCCTGACGATGACCAGGGGGGTGATCGCCCCGACGATCAACCTCGACACGCCCGATCCGGAGTGCGATCTGGACTACGTTCCGCGGGTGGCCCGCGAGGCCCGGGTGGACGTGGCGATGAGCAACAGCTTCGGGTTCGGCGGCCACAATGCCAGCCTCGTCCTGGCGAGGCT
>CAWUOA010000122.1:0-9037 GCA_963923225.1 uncultured Planctomycetaceae bacterium | reverse complement strand
ACCGGCCCCCGCCGCACCCCCGACCGAGAAGCCCCTGTCGCGGCTGGAAAAGCTGCGGCTGCAGGGGAAGCAGGCCGCGCCCGCGGCCAAGTGATCCATCCTCACAGGCGACCCCGGCGCGCGGCCGCGCGGGGGGCGTCTGCATCCTTTCCGAGGAATCGACCGTGATCCTTCCCGAGTCCGCGCCGTCGTCCCGACGCGTCTCCCCCCTGCTCCTTCCGCTCGTCCTCGCCGCCGGAGCGGTGTTCGCCCCCCGGACGCGGGCCGACGACGCGGCGCCGCCCCCGCCGGCCGCGGCGCCCCAGGCCACGACGACCTACGCCGTCTACCCGACGAGCGTCCACCTCGCCACGTCGCGCGACCGGCAGCACCTCGTCGTCCAGGCGAGGAGCGCCGACGGCCTGACGCACGACGTCACCGGCGAGGCGGCGTTCACCGTGGAGCATCCCGAGCGCGTGGCGGTGGAGGGGAACGTGCTGCGGCCGCTCGCCGACGGCGACACCGGCGTGAGGGTGGCGGTCGGCGGACACTCGCTTGTCGTGCCGGTGCACGTCGAGCGCGCCGGCGAGGATCCTCCGGTGAGCTTCAAGCTCGACGTCATGCCGGTCTTCATGCGTGCCGGCTGCAACACCGGCAGCTGCCACGGCGCCGCCCGCGGCAAGGACGGATTCCGGATTTCGCTGTTCGGCTTCGATCCCGACGGCGATCACCACCGCCTCACCCGCGAGCTTTCCGGCCGACGGCTGAACCTGGCCCTCGCCGAGGAGAGCCTCCTGATGGAGAAGGCGGTCAACGCCGTCCCCCACAGCGGCGGTGCGAAGATCAAGAAGGGGGACGAGTACTACGCCACGCTCCTCCGCTGGCTCGAGGCGGGGGCGGCGAACGACCCCGGCCCGGTGCCGGCGGTGGTGAAGGTGGAGATCGACCCCCCCACGGCGGTTCTCGACGGCGACGGCGCCACGCAGCGGTTCGTGGTCCGGGCCAAGTACGCCGACGGCACCGATCGCGACGTCACGAGCCTGGCGGTGTTCTCGAGCAACAACGACAACTCCGCCACGGTCACCCAGGACGGCGTGATCACCGGCAAGAACCGGGGCGAAGCCTTCATCATGGCCCGCTACGACACCCACACCGTCGGGTCGCACGTGATCGTGCTGCCCAAGGGTCTCGTCTTCCAGTGGTCGAATCCGCCGGCGGCCAACTACGTCGACGAGCTGGTCAACGCCAAGCTGCAGAAGCTCCGCATCAATCCCTCGGAGCTGTGCACCGACGAGGAGTTCATCCGCCGGGTGAGCCTCGACATCTGCGGCACGCTCCCCACTTCCGACGAACTGCAGTCGTTCCTGACGAGCCCGGATCCCGAGAAGCGGGCGCATCTGGTCGACGCCCTGCTCGAGCGGAAGGAGTTCGTCGAGATGTGGGTCATGAAGTGGTCGGAGCTGCTCATGATCCGCACCTCGCAGCAGATCAGCTACAAGGCGATGCTCCTCTACTACAACTGGCTGCAGCAGCAGATCCAGAGCAACGTGCCGATCGACCGCATGATCCGCGACCTCCTCTCCGCCAAGGGGGGCACGTTCTCGGCCGCCGCCACCAACTACTACCAGAACGAGACCGACACGCTCAAAGTGGCCGAGAACGTGGCCCAGGTCTTCATGGGGATGCGGATCCAGTGCGCCCAGTGCCACAACCACCCCTTCGACCGCTGGACGATGGACGACTACTACGGCTTCGCCAACTTCTTCGCCCAGATCGGGCGCAAGCAGGGGGAGGATCCGCGTGAGACCATCGTCTTCAACTCCGGCGGCGGCGACGTGAAGCATCCGGTGGGCGGCCGCGTCATCCCGCCGAAGTTCCTCGGCGGCGATTCCCCCGACTGCGCGGGCAAGGACCGCCGCGAGGTGATGGCGGCGTGGCTGACTTCTCCCGAGAACGCGTTCTTCTCGCAGAACCTCGTGAACATCGTGTGGGCCCACTTCTTCGGGCCCGGCCTGATCAACGACGTCGACGACGTCCGCGTCAGCAATCCGCCGGTCAACAAGGAGCTCCTCGAGGAGCTGGCCCGACGCTTCGTGGAATACAAGTACGACTTCAAGAAGCTGGTTCGCGACATCTGCACGTCGCGGACCTACCAGCTCTCCACGAAGACGAACGAATCGAACGCCTCCGACGAGCGCAACTTCTCCCACGCCCTCCTGCGGCGGGTGCGGGCGGAAGTGCTCCTCGACATGGTGACGAGCGTCACCGACACGAAGAACAAGTTCTCGGGATTGCCGCTCGGGGCCCGCGCGGTCCAGATCGCCGACGGCAATACCTCCACCTACTTCCTCACCACCTTCGGCCGGGCCAACCGAGGCACCGTCTGTTCGTGCGAGGTGCGGATGGAGCCGAACCTCTCCCAGGCGCTCCACCTCCTCAACGGCGACACGGTGCAGGGGAAGATCCAGCAGGGGGGGCTCGTGAAGAAGCTCCTCGACGCCGGCCAGCCTCCCGAAGCGATCATCGACGAAATCTATCGACGGAGCCTGACCCGCCTGCCGACGGAGAAGGAGAAGGCCGCTTTGATGGCGATCGTCAAGGAGGATCCGAACCCGCAGCAGGCGCTCGAGGACGGGTTCTGGGCGATCCTCAATTCGCGCGAGTTCGTCTTCAACCACTGAACCAGATCCGCCGGCACGCCCGTCCGAACCGTGCCCCGCCCGATCCGAGAAGATCCACCATGAGCACCTTCCGCATCCTCCCGCAGACGCTGTCCCGGCTCGCCCTCGCGACGGTCCTGTCGTCGTCATGGACCCTGGTGGCCCGGGCCCAGGACGCGGTGACCTTCGACGACAACGTCCTGCCGGTGCTGCGGCAGCGCTGCGGCTCCTGCCACAATCCGGACAAGAAGGCCGGCGGTCTCGACGTCACCACCTACACCGGGCTCATGGCCGGCGGCGGATCGGGTGGCTCGATCGAGCCCGGCGACGCCGGGGCGAGCTACCTCTACAAGCTCGTCACCCAGGAAGACGAGCCGAAGATGCCCCCCGACTCCCCGCCGATCCCGGAGGAGGAGCGGGCCGTGCTCAAGCGCTGGATCGACGGCGGCGTCCTCGAGAACAAGGGGAGCAAGGCCGCCGCGCCCAAGAAGAAGAAGTTCAACCTGGCGATGGACGCCTCGCCGACGGAGCGGCCGGCCGTGGTGCCGATGCCGGCCCACCTGCCGCTGGAGCCCGCGGTCCACACGCGATCCACCAACGCCTGCACCTCGATCGCCACGAGCCCCTGGGCTCCGCTCGCCGCGGTGTGCGGCCAGAAGCAGGTGCTTCTCTACCGCACCGACACCCGCCAACTCGTCGGCGTGCTCCCCTTCCCGGAGGGGCGGCCTCAGGTGCTGCAATTCAGCCGCAACGGCAGCCTCGTCCTCGCCGGCGGCGGCCGGGGGGGCGCCAGCGGCAAGGTGGTGGCCTGGGCCGTCGACAGCGGCCGTCGCGTGATGGAGATCGGCGACGAGCTCGACACGGTCCTCGCGGCCGACGTCAGCGCCGACCACCGTCTGGTGGCCCTGGGGGGCCCGCAGAAGGTGGTGCGAATCTACTCGACCGAGACGGGCGAACGGCTCCACGAGATGAAGAAGCACACCGACTGGGTGACGTCCGCCTCGTTCAGCCCCGACGGCGTCCTCCTGGCGACCGGCGACCGCAACGGCGGGGTCATGGTCTGGGAGTCGCAGACCGGCCGCGATTACCTGACCCTCGCCGGCCACACCGCGGCGATCACGGCCCTCTCCTGGCGGCTCGACTCCAACATCCTCGCCACCGGCAGCGAGGACGGCACGATCCGCCTCTGGGAGATGGAAAACGGCGGCCAGGTGAAGAGCTGGAACGCGCACGCCGGCGGCGTGGCGGCGCTCGAGTTCACCCGCGACGGCCGGATCGTGAGCATCGGCCGCGACAAGCAGCCGAAGATCTGGGCCCAGGACGGCAACCAACAGCGTGCCTTCGACCCCTGCGCCGACCTCGGGTTGGCGGTGTCGTTCTGCGACGAGACCGATGCGGTGATCGTGGGGGATTGGACGGGGGAGATCCGTGTCTGGAAGGCCGCCGACGGCGCCCGACTCCCCGGCGACATCACCTCCAATCCGCTCCCCATCGCGGAGCGGATCGCCGCGGCGGAGAGGGCCGTCGCCGAACGGACCCCCGCCGTCGATCCCGCCAGAGCCGCCGCCGCCGAGGCGACCGGGCAGCTGGCCGGGATGCAGCAGGCCTTCGACGGCACGATGCAGGAGAAGAACGGAGCCGACGCGAAGCTCGCCGAGATGGAGAAGGGGCTCGAAGGCGCCGTGGCGGCCCGCAACGAGGCCATGGCCGCCTACGGGGCCACCACCGAGGCGGCGGTCGTCGCCGCCCGGGATCTCGTCCCCCTGGTCGAGGCGCACGCGAAGGCGGTGGCCGCGGCGGCACAGAATCCCGCCGACGAGGCGGCGAAGGCCGCCGTGGCGGGCCTCGCCGAGAAGCTCCGGCTGCAGCGGGAGGCGAGCGCCGCCAAAGAGGCCGAATTGATGCAGGCAGCCGAGCGGCTGGGCGCCGGGGAGAAGCGTGCGGCCGAGATGACGGTCGTCCGCGATCAGGCCAAGGCCGTGGCCGAGCAGGCCGCTGCGAAAGTGGCCGCGATGACACCGGGCCTCGAGGCCCTCAAGGCCGCGGCGGCCGCCGCCGAGGCGAAGGTCGCGGAAGTCTCCGGCCAGCTCGAGGCGGCCAAGGCCGATCTCGCCAAGTGGCAGGGGGAGGCGGCGTTCCTGAGTCGCTACGGCGAGCTTCAGGCGGCGATCGCCGCCCGCGAGGAGACCGTCCGGACCGTCGACTCGAGAGTGGCCGAGGCTCGCGGCAAGATGGCCGCGGACCAGCAGGCGAAGGGGGGCATCGAGGCCCAGAAGGGGGCCCGTTTGAAGGCGGTCGAGGAACTGACCGCGGTCCTCGCCGCCGAGAAGGCCAAGCACGCCGACCTCCTCGCCCGGGTGGCCAAGCGCCAGGAGGAGCTCGTCGCCTCGCAGGGAGCGATCGACACGATCCAGAAGGCCTCCGTGATGCTCGAGCAGGCCGCCGCACAGGCCAAAGCCGCGCTCGACGTCGCCCCCGCCGACGTCGAGCTGGCCGCCGCCCACAAGGTCCTCCTCGACACGCTCGCCGCCAAGGGAGCGCAGGTGAAGGGGATGCGCGACGCGATGGACGCGGCCGCCGCCGAGCGGGCCGCCTGGGAAGCGGCCGCCGCCGAGACGGTGGCCACGATGCAGAAGCGGGAGGCGGAGATGCCCGCGCTCGTCGCGGCCGCCGCGGAGATGGACGGGCCGCTGGCCGAGGCGGCGAAGGCCGTCGAGGCCTCCGCAGCCCTCGTCGCCGCGGCCGAGGCCGAGGCGGCGGCCAAGCAGGCCGAAGTCGACGCGGCGATCCGCGAGCTGCTCGTCTTCCAGGGACTCAATCCGCCCGCGCCGCAGTGACGTCCCCGAGGGTGGTGACGCCCGGGGGCACGAGTCCGCGCACCAGGACGTCGTCGCCGACCCGGGTGACTTCCTCGACGTCGATGCGCGGAGCCTCGCGCATCCGTTGGATGCCGCGGCCGCCGATCGCGGCCGGGGCCCCGGCGCCGCCGACGAGCTTGGGGGCCACGAAGGCCCAGGCCTCGTCGATCGAGCCGGAGTCGAAGAGCCCGCCGAGGAGCTCCGCTCCACCTTCGGCGAGGAGATTCGTGAGCCGCCTCTCGCCGAGGTGACGCAGGAGGGCGGCGAGCCTGGCGTCGCGATCGCCCGCGCTTCCCTGCCACACCTCGCAGCCCGCCGCCGCGAGGTCCGCGAGGCGGTCGGCCGGTGCCTCCGGACCGACGGCCACCAGCAGCGGCACCTCCCCGGCACTCTGGACGAGCCGGCTCGTCGGCGGAAGGCGGGCCCGCGAATCGACCACCACCCGCAGCGCCGTCCGTGGGCCGGCGGGCCTGGCGGTGAGGAGCGGATCGTCGGCCAACGCCGTGCCGATGCCCACCATGATCGCGTCCATCCTCCCGCGCAGCGTGTGAACGAGACCCCGCGAGACCTCGCCCGAGATCCAGCGGGAATCGCCCCCGCACGCGGCGATCCGCCCGTCGAGGCTCATCGCCCACTTGGCGATCACCCAAGGCCGGCCGTCGCGCACGAGCCTCCGGAAGGGTGCGACGAGCCGCTCGGCTTCCTCGCGGAGGCACCCGGTGGCCACGTCGATGCCGGCGTCGCGGAGGCGGGCGAGGCCCCTGCCCGACACTTCCGGGAAAGGGTCGCCTGCCGCGACGACGACTCGCTTCAGGCCCGCCCGGATGACCGCTTCGGTGCAGGGAGGGGTCTTGCCGTGATGGCAGCAGGGCTCGAGGGTGACGACGAGCGTTCCCCCCCGCGCCGCCTCCCCCGCCGCGGCCAGAGCTACGACCTCGGCATGGGGGCCGCCGAAACGGGCGTGCCAGCCCTCGCCGACGATGCGGCCGTCGGCTGCGAGGACCACCGCCCCCACCTGCGGGTTGGGCTCGACCAGCCCCTCCCCCCGCCGTGCGAGTTCGAGGGCCCGCCGCATCGTGGAGGTCTCGTCCATCCGTCCGCCGGGCCCACCCGTGGTGGAGGTCATGTCAGTCGCCGGGAGTCCAGATGGTCTTCTTCTCGCCCGCCGGAGGGGGCGTCTGCCCGCCCCCCGGGGTCCAGAGGCCTCCGGAGCCGGCGGCCGGCCCCGTGGTCCCCATGCCACCGGGCGCCCCACCGAGCGGCTCGGCCCCCGGGGCGGCGCCGCCCCGGGCGGATCGGGCCGCGGCGAGGCCGGGCAGATCGATTCCCGCTTCCATCAGCACGCCGGCGACCGCCTCCATCACACGTTGGTCGCGCGAATGGTCGCGCTGCAGGTGTTCGAGGAGCCGCATGGTGTCGGCCTGGTCGCCGCGCTGGAGGCGGAGGCGCAGCTCGAGCACGTCGAGCATGCCGTCGTTGGCTTTCAGTTCCGCGGCGGCCTTCCGCAGCTCGCCGAGCAGCTCGAGCTTGCGGACGCTCCCCTCGGCCCTCTCCTCGAGGAAGCCGAGCGCTTCCCAACGATCCTCGGGCGCGAGGTCGTTGCGGGCGAGGATCGCCCCGGCGCAGCGTTCGGCGGCCAGATCGAACCCGGCGTCCACCGCCATCAGGAACAAGGCCCGCAACTCCCCCGCGTCGAGGCCGTCGAGCACCACCCGGTGCCAGCGCATCGGCGGCACCTCCTCGACCGGCTTGGCGGACGTCACCGGCGTTTCCCGGCCGAGGCCGAGAATCCCGCGCATCCGTTGCCAGGCGGCGGTGGCGTCGGGGCGGCGGCTGGTCGCCTCCCCTTCCACCACCAGCGCCTCGACGCGACGCTTGCCCTCGGCGTCGCCGAGCGCGGCGCGGGGGCTCTTGCCGAGGAGTTCGGGAAGGGGGGTGTCGGGCCATCGCTCCTCGAACCGCCTCCACAGCCGCTCGCGCTGGGCATCGAGGAGCCGGTCGATCGGTCCCGGCTCACCCGGGGGCGTGCCGCCGGAGGGCATCGGCGGCGGCACCATGCGGAACTGCGTGGAGAGCAGCCAGGTCGTCGGCGTGGCCACCGGCAGCTGTCCGGAGTCGGGCAACCGTGCGAAGGAGACGCCGGCGAGTGGTCCGACGATCGCCTCGGCTTCGGCCGAGTCGGGCTCGAAACCCTGGACGACGAGCTCCGCCTCGCGGTCGGTCTGCCGGCCGAAGACCAGCAGCGATGCCAGAAGCCTCGCCGGCGCCGCCGGATCGGCGGAGGCCTCGTACACACGCCAGGCCGAGCGGGGCGGAGCCGCGCCGCGCGAGGTCCACTCCGAGCGCTCGAAGGGGGCCGGCTCGAAGCGGCCGTCCTTGCGGAAGCGGTCGTCGAGCAGGTCGAGGCCGTCGCCGCTGGCCTCCGCGGCCGGCAGCGTGGCGGCCGCGCGAACGAACGGGATCGTCGGCGAGCGATCCTCGTCGGCTTCGGTCTCCAGGGCCATCGCCCGTCCGATCGCCTCCACGGCGGCGTCAGGATCGGCGGCGCCGAGCCGGGCCACCGTCGCCCAGGACTCCGCCGCCTCGAAGGGCAGGCCGAGGAGCTCGCAAACCCGGCCCAGATTCGTGAACAGGGCGGGGCTGTCGGCGGCGACTTTCTTCAGGCTGCGAAACGTCGTCAGCGCCTTTCCCAGACGCCATTCGCGCGCGGCCTTGAGGCCGACGTCGAACTCGAAACGCCAGGGAGAGTCGTCGGGGCAGACCGCCCACGGCACCCGCGCCCTCAGGGCCGCCGGCACGCCGGCCGATCCGATCGCCGACGCCAGCATGTGGCGGTCCTCGATCGAGCCGATCCCGGCATCGGCGAGCCATTCCACGATGCCCTGGGCGAAGCCGGTGTGGCCGGTCTGGGCGGCGACCTGGACGAGCGTGGCCGCCACTCGTTCGAGCTCGGGGCCGACTTCCTTCCCGGCGGTCTCGCGGGCCTTGTCGAAGAGCGCCGCGGCCTCCGCCGTGCGTCCGTTGATCGCCTCGGCCACCGCGGCCTGCCCGAGCGCCAGCGGGTTTCCCGGGTGGGCCGTGAGGAAGTCCGCGGCACTGGCCGCCGCCTCGGCGAACCGCCGCGACGCCAGCTGGAGCTTCGTCCGTGTCGCCAGGAGGCAGGCGCGTCCCGGCGTCTTCTCCAACTGCCGCTCCACCTGCTCGAGCGCCGCGGCCACCTGATCGGCCTCGAGGAGTCGATCGAGTTGCTCGAGATCGCCCACCAGGTCGGCGCAGCAGAACTTGATTTTCTTTCCCGTTCCTCCGGGACAGGCGGCGTACGGATCGATCGGCATGCGAGGGATTCTCCCGGAGTCGGACTGTCGCGGCGGCCGGGCCCGTGACGGTCCGGCGCCGATGACGTCGAATGTACCAGAGGGGACGGCCGAAGGGCTCCTTCCGCCGTCCGCAAGGCGGTCCGGCGGGGCCGGTCGTCCGGGGGAGGTCCGGCGCGTACACTGGTCGGAGTCGGCCTCGCCCCGACCTGTCTCTTATACACAT
>CAWUOA010000121.1:0-9055 GCA_963923225.1 uncultured Planctomycetaceae bacterium | reverse complement strand
CGACCGCCGCCTCACCGACGTCCACGGCCACGTCGTGCGGGAGATCCTGGCGTGAGGGGAGTCTCGCGGCCCGTCGACGGGTCGGAGGGACGGCCTTGAACGAGCGTGCCCCCACCTCGCAGAAACACTCGCCCCGAGCCCCGTGGAGGGCGCTCGTCCGCGGAGCCGTCGCCGCGCCGAGTCCCCGGTGCGCATGACCGGGGAGACGCACCCTTGGGCACGAGCGGGATGCTCCCGGGGCGATTCAACCGGTTTTCTTCAAAAGGACTGGTCCGCCCGCCGGAACGCCTGGAGGAGCGAGAAGAATCGTTCCCACGCCTCCTCGTCGCTGGCCGCGTCGCGGCGGATCGCCTCCGCCCATCCACGGGCCACGCTCATCCCGTGCTCGGCACGGAGCCAATGGCGGAAACGGGCGTTGAAGCCCTTGCCCGCCTCGTCGATGCCGTGGGCCGAGCAGGCGGCCTCCCAGCCGGTGCACTGACTCTCGAGCTCGGCGAGCGACTTCTCGCGCACGAACATGCCGGGCCGCTGCCGGGCCTCGTCGAGCCAATCGAAGAGCGAGAGGGGGAGGGGCATGGACTGCCTGCCGGTTGTTGTCGGGGCGGGGGTGAACCGATACGCTCGCGGACCGCGGGAGGCGAAAGCCGTCGACTCCGAAACCGTGGGGCGAGCGTCATCTTTCTCCCGCCGCGATGCAGGATCAAGCGGTTCGAACCGGGGGCCGGCGCGAATCCGCGGACGTGCCGGGGCGGGGTGCCGCGGGCACTTCCCCTCCATGCCGCGCACCGCCCGCGGAGAATGGCCGTACCGACGTTGTCGCACGATCTCCCCCCACCGACGTCTGCCCGGACCCCGGCGACGACGCCGGCCACGCCCGGCCCAGCGGGGCCCCTTCCGACGGCCGCCAGCGGCCGGCCGCGCCGTTTGCTCCTACTCGGGCTGGCGATCGCCTGGGGCGTGCTCGCGATCGCCTACATGAACGCGAGCCTCTTCAGCCATTTCGCGGCCCATGACGACGAGGGCTGGATGATGACCGTCCTCCGCCATTTCCTCGATGGCGGAGCGATGTACGACTCGATCCCGAACGTCTACGGTCCGTTCACCTACCTGTTTCAATGGCTGATCTACGGGGCGGGGGGCGTGCCCCTCACGACCGACGCCGTCCGCTTCGTGACGATGGGGCACTGGATCGGCGCGGTCGGTCTGACGGGCGCCTGTGTGTGGCTGCTCACGCGGCAGGTCGGCGTGGTGGCCCTGACGCTGGCGGGCGTGCTCTTCCACCTCACGACGATCCGCAACGAGCCGCTCCACCCCCAGGAGCTCTGCGCGCTGTTGTTCGCGGGGTTCGCCGCGGCGGCAGCGAGCGCCAAGCCGGGGCGGACGACCCTCGCGCTGGCGATCGGCGGAGCGATCGCCAGCGCGCTGGTTCTCGTCAAGCTCAACGTCGGGGTGTTCGCGTCGCTCGCCTGGATCGCGTCCTTCCTCTTCGCGTTCGATCTCGGCAAGCCGTGGCGACTCGCGCGCCTGGGGACGTCCCTGGCCGCCGTCGCCCTGCCGGTCGTCCTCATGCGGGGCAACCTCCATGACCCTGCCACCGGCAGGCTGGCCTTCGTCATGGCGCTCTCGACGGTCTGCCTGCTGATCTGCCAACGTCATCGGGAACTTCAACGCGAGCTGCCCCGTGGTTGGGTGGTGGGGCTCGGCATCGCGCTGCCGCTGCTGGTCGCGTGCGCCTTCGTCTTCGCCCGGGGCACGACCCCCCACGGACTCTGGGAAGGGGTCGTGATGCGGGCGAGCCGGTTCACCGGCAGCTTCCTCATGCCGATCCAGTCCAGTTGGCGGTCGGCGGCCCTCGTCTCGGTGGTCCCGCTCGTTCTCTGGGCGGCGACGACCCGTGCGGCGGGCGGTCGAGAGGGGGGCGAGACGTGGCGGACGCCCCTGGTCGTGGTTCTCAAGGCGGCGATCGGCGCGCTGGTGTTCGCGGCGGTGTTCGAAGGCCAGCGGTCGGGACGGTGGTGGTCCGCCGACGGCCTGCTCGTCCGATCGGTCACGCCGCTGCTGGGGGTCGCGCTGCTGCCCCCCTTCGCGGCCCCGGTCCGATCGCCCCTGGCCAGGCTCTCCCTCTGCTGGTTCGCCCTCCTCGAGGTGCTGGTCGTCTATCCCGTGGCGGGCACCCAGCGCTCCACCGGCACGCTCCTCTTCCTCCCGATCGCCGCGGTGTGTCTGGGCGACGTCATTCATTGGTCGCGGTCCAGGCCCGGCACCGGCCCGGCCGCCGCGTGGGCCGAGCGCGTCGGAGTTCCGATGCTGCTGACGGCGATCCTGGCCTTCACGCTCGTCGAGGTGCGGCTGGCCCGGCGGCGATACGCCGCGGGCACGTCCCTCGACCTCCCCGGCGCGCGGTTGGTGCGCGTCGACGAGCACCAGGCGGCGGTCGCTCGCTGGCTGACCGCCAATCTCGCCCTGCACTCGGACACCTTCCTCTCGAACGTCGGGCTCAACAGCCTGTATTTCTGGACCGGCAAACCGACGCCCAGCGTCGTCACGTTGAGCACCGTGGTGGAGGTCTATTCGGACGCCGACCAACACGATCTGATGACGGCACTCGCGAGCCACCGACGGAGCTTCTTCGTCTACCACGCTCCCCTGTTCCGCAATCTCGCCCGCACCGATCCGTCCGCCCCGGAGCCACGGCTGATCCGTGAGATGCAAGCGGCGTACGAGGATCGGGGAGGCGTGAACGGCTTCCGGATCCTGTCCCTGAAGACGCAGCCGAGCCCGCTCCTCGTCGACTGCTGTGAGTGGAGGGATCGGCGATCGTTCTCCGTCTCGATCGCCCCCCGCCCCGGGCAGTTTCTCTCCACCCTGACCCTCCACGACCTCGATTCCGGCCGCGAGATCCCGCTGGCCGGCTTCACGACGGAGGACGCTCCGGCCCCCGACGGACCCGCGCGCCCCGAGGCCGGGGGAGGCCCTCCTTTCGATCTCTCCGCGGCGCGCCAGTTCGTCGTCACGCTCCCCGAGGAGCTCGTCGTCTCCGGCCGTCGCCTGCTGTGCCGGCTCCACGACGCCGACGGACGGCACTTCGGTTCACTGCCGTTTCTCGACCCGCCGGTCCCCCTCCCCGTGTCGGTCACCGTCGCCCCCCACGCCCCCCACCGGTCGCCTGCCGACCGGGCCGCCCGGCGGGTAGGATTCGTCCACGCCGGCACCACCGGCCGCGGCCGCTCCCACACGATCACGCAGTCCCCCATGCAGACGCCGGCGCGGAGCACCAAGAGAGTCGCGATCGTCCAGTCGAACTACGTCCCCTGGAAGGGGTATTTCGACATGATCCGGCAGGTGGACGAGTTCATCCTCCTCGACGGCGTCCAATACACCAGGCGCGACTGGCGCAACCGGAACCGGATCAAGACGCCGCGGGGGACCGCCTGGCTGACCATCCCGGTGAAGGTGACCGGCAGGTATCTCCAGTCGATCCGCGAGACCGAGATCTCCGACGCCGGCTGGGCGGAGAACCATTGGAGGAGGCTCGAATCGGCGTATGCCCGAGCGCCGCACTTCGCCGCCCATGCGCCCCGTCTGGAGGCGCTCTACCGCGCCGCCGCACGTCGCCGGCTGCTCTGCGACGTCAACCGGATGTTCCTCGAGGAGGTCTGCGCGATGCTCGGAATCGCCACCCGACTCTCCGTCGACTCCGACTATCACGCCGAGGGGACGAAGACCGAGCGGCTCGTCGCCCTCTGCAGGGCCGCCGGCGCGACCGACTACCTTTCCGGCCCCGCGGCACGGGACTATCTGGATCCCGCTCGCTTCGACGACGCCGGGATCGGGCTCTCCTGGATGGACTACGCGGGGTATCCCGAATACCCGCAACTCCACCCTCCCTTCGATCACGCCGTGAGCGTGCTCGACCTGCTCTTCCACACCGGTCACGAGGCGGCCCGATACCTCGAGCGGGGGCCGGCCACATGACGCCGTCGGACATCCACGAGCACGTCCGCCGGTACTACACGCGCAAGGTCGAGGATCACGGCCCCACGCCCCAGGGCACCGACTGGAACTCCCTCGCCGGGCAATTGCTCCGCTTCGACCGGCTCCTCGAACTCTGCGACCGGACGCGTGCCTACGGCCTCATCGACCTCGGGTGCGGATACGGCGCCCTGCTCGATCACCTGAGACGCGGCGGCGACGCCGTGACCTACCGGGGGATCGACCTCTCCGCCTCGATGATCGACGCGGCGCGATCGCTCCACCCCGACGAACCCGAGTCGACGTTCGAAGTCGGGGCCGCGACCGACCGGCCGGCCGACTACGTGGTCGCCAGTGGCATCTTCAACGTCAAGCAGGAGACTCCCGACGGCGTCTGGCACGACTACGTCCAGGAGACGCTCGGGGGAATGGCGCGGATGTCGACGCGCGGATTCGCGTTCAACCTCCTCACGACCTACGGCGATCCCGAACGCCGGCGGCCGGATCTCCACTACGCCGACCCCTGCCGGTTCTTCGACCTCTGCAAGCGCCGCTTCTCCCGCCACGTCAGCCTGCTGCACGATTACGGGCTCTACGAGTTCACCATCCTCGTGCGAAAAGACCCATGACTCCGGAAGCGACCGTCGTCTGCTGCCGAACCGACGACCGTTGGCTCGAGCGCGTCCGCGCACGGATCGACGACGTGGGGTACGCGCTGGTCGCCGGGGCCGTTCCGGCGGACCTGCTCGACGAAACCCCCGGCCGGCTCCGCGCCGTCCACCGACGGATCGTGGCGGAGGTCGGCGCGGACCGCCTCCGCCTCGCCGGCGAACTGGGCGTCCTGCGGCTGATGATGAAGTACGACCGTTTCTTCGCCCGTTACCTCGAGATTCCCGAGATCCTGGCCCTCGTCGACGCCACCGTGTCGCCGACGGCCATCCTCCATCTCCAGAACGGCTTCATCCTGCCGAGCCATCCCGCCGGCACCACCCCGGAGGTCTTCCAGAACGGCTTCCACATGGACTTCCGTCGGCTCCTCAACGGCTACCTGGCCTCGGTCAACGTCTTCGTCGCCGTCAGCGAGTTCACGGAGTCCAACGGCGCCACGTTGGTCGTCCCCGGCTCGCAGCAGAAGACCGAGAACCCGGACGGGCATTGGCTCGCCGGCAATGCGGTGCCGCTGACGTGCCCTCCCGGCACCATGATCGTCTTCGACTCCACGCTCTGGCACGCCTCCGGACGCAACGTCTCCGGCGCCGACCGTCTGGCGATCAACCATCAATTCACGCGGTCCTGGATCAAGCCGCAGTTCGATCATGTCCGCGCCCTGGGCGACGACGCGATCCTCTCGCTGCCGGAGCGGTCCCGTCAGCTCCTCGGCTGGTACACGCGGGTGGTCACGAGTCTCGACGAGTATTACCAGCCCCCCGACCGACGGCTCTATCGAGCCGGCCAGGGCTGACGCGCGGGAACGAGGGGGGCGATCGATGGTGAAGCCGCCGGGGACGATCCTCCAGGGGATCTATCTGAAGGAACGCCTCCGCCGTCTGCCGACGGGGCGGTTCCTCGAGGTCGGGTGCGGATCCGGGTGGGTCAGTTCGCTCCTGTTGCGGCAGGGGTGGACCGGATCGGGCATCGACCTCAACCCCGCGAGCCTCTCCCGCGCGGAGGCGGCCAACGCGTCGTTCGTCCGCGACGGCCGCTACCGCACCGTCCACGGCGACTTCCTCGATTCGGCTCCCGGGATCGGCGCGGATCCCTTCGACCTGATCATTTCCTGCATGGTGGTCGAGCATCTGGACGACTGCGGCGAATCGGCCTATTTCCGACGCTGTCGCGAGCGTCTCGCTCCGGGCGGCCTGTTGATCACGATCGTGCCGGGATCGCCCGCCCACTGGGGGATCGAGGACGAGATCGCCGGCCATCACCGACGCTACACGCGGGATTCGCTGGCACGACGCCTCGAGGAGGAGTCGTGGGACGTCGGCCACCTCTCCGGACTCACCTTCCCTCTCTCCAATCTCCTCCTCGGAGTCTCGAACGTCCTCGTCCGGCGTGCCGAACAGGGGCAGACCGCCCTGTCGATGCGGGAGCGAACCCTCGCCTCCGGCGATCGATCCGTGTTCCTCAAGACCAGGATTCCGCCGGTCTTCGGCGTGGTCCTCAACGAATGGGCCCTCCTCCCCTGGCATCTGGCCCAAAAACTCTCCTCCCGGCATCCTTCGTGCCTGGTGCTCTACGCCGAGAGCCGCCCGCGGCATCCCGCTCCCATCGGCTCCCCGCCGAGCCGACCTCCCGACCGGACTCCCCACCCATGACCGCCCCGCTCGTCCTCTTCGGCACCGGCCAGATCGCGGAGCTGGCCGCCTTCTATTTCGCCCACGACTCCGATCGGAGGGTCGTCGCGTACACCGTCGATGGCGCGTACGCCGCGGAGCCGACGCTGCGCGGACTTCCGGTGGTCCCCTTCGAGGAGATCGAGAGGGCTTTTCCGCCCGACCGCCACGCGATGTTCGTCGCCGTGAGCTACTCGGGGATGAACGGCTTGCGGGCCGGGAAGTTCCGGGAGGCGCGGGGGAAGGGGTACGCCCTGGCCCATTACGTCAGCTCGAAGGCGACCGTCTGGCCCGGCTTCGAGCCGAGGGCCAACCAATTCATCCTCGAGGACAACACGATCCAGCCCTTCGCCCGAGTCGGCGAGAACGTCACCCTCTGGAGCGGCAACCATGTCGGGCACCATTCCTCGATCGGCGACCACACCTTCGTGTCCTCCCACGTCGTCATCTCCGGGAACGTCACCGTCGGCGAGCGTTGCTTCCTGGGCGTCAACGCCACCCTTCGCGACGGCATCCGAATCGGCGACGGGACCCTGGTCGGAGCCGGCTCGCTCGTCATGAACGACACCGACGGGGACGCGCTCCTCGCGGCCAAGGCGACCCCCGCCTCCCCCGTCCCCGCGAGCCGTTCGAGGTTGTAGGGGAAAAGGAGGATCGACCCATGACATGGCGCAAGCTCGGCCGGATCTTCCGCCCTTCGGGTGAATACCCGTGGATGCGCACCCACGCCGCGAACCCGGTCGCGGAAGCGATCGGGGACGAGTTGGTACGGATCTATTTCAATTGCCGCGACGACGCCGGCCGGTCCCACGTCGCCTGGCTCGTCATCGATCCGGAGCGACCGCAGGAGATCCTCGCCCTCTCCCGACGGCCGGCCTTGAGCCCGGGGCCCCGGGGAACGTTCGACGACCGTGGCGTCTCGATCGGCTGCCTCGCCGCCGACGGCGGACGGACGCGGCTCTATTACGTCGGCTGGAACCTGGGCAGGGATACCCCCTGGCGGACCGCGATCGGCCTGGCGGAGAAGATCGCCGCCGCGGACGGCGAACCGACCTTCGAGCGGATCGCCCCCGGACCGATCCTCGATCGTGACACCCACGACGCGTACAGCCTCTCCTACCCGTGGGTCCTCGGGGAGCATGGCTCGTGGCGGATGTGGTACGGCACGAACCTCGCGCCCACCCCCGACGACCTGCGGGAGATTCCCCATGCCCTCAAGCTCGCCGACTCGGACGACGGCGTGCACTGGCGCCGCCGGCACGAGACGCTCTGCCTCGGGGGGGCCCTCCACGGCGACTGCTCCTTCACGCGTCCCTGCGTGACGCGCGACGCGGGCCTCTACCGGATGTGGTACTGCCATCGTGGCGACGTCTACCGGATCGGCTACGCGGAGAGCCGGGACGGCGTCCACTGGACGCGCCGGGACGAACGCGCCGGCATCGCGCCCTCGGCCGACGGATGGGATCGCGACTCGATCGCGTATCCCTCGGTGTTCGATCACGGGGGCCGGCGGTACCTGCTCTACAATGGTCCGGAATACGGCGCCACCGGATTCGGCATCGCGGTGCTCGAGATGGACTGACGGGCCGACCCGCGACTCAGGGCCATCGACGAACCCATGATCGACATCAGCATCATCAGTCCCGTGTACGGGTGCGAACGCTGTCTCGAAGCGCTCCATCACCGCATCTCCCGGACCGTGACCGACCTCGGGCTGACGTACGAGATCGTGCTGGTGGACGACCACGGTCCGGACGATTCGTGGCCCGTGATCGCGGCCCTGGCACGCCGCGATCCGGCCCACGTTCGCGGCATCCGTCTGAGCCGCAATTTCGGCCAGCACCGCGCCATCTCCGCCGGCCTGCGGGAATGTCGCGGCCGGACGGCCGTGGTGCTCGACTGCGACCTGCAGGAACCGCCCGAGGTGATCGCGCGGCTCTACGAGCGATACCGGGAAGGGCATCAGGTGGTGCTCGGGCGGCGACTCGCCGTGAAGCATCACCCGCTCAGACGCGCCGGATCGACGCTCTTCGCCCGGCTCCTGAGGCTCCTCGACGGCCACCCGGACGGCTCCGGGCTCGGCACGCTGAGTCTGATCGGCCGACCGGTCATCGACCAATTCAACGCCTTCGGTGACCTCGACCGCCACTACCTGCACATCGTCCGGTGGCTCGGTTTCGATCCGGTGACGATCGACTACGTCCATCAGCCCCGCGAGGCGGGCTCGAGCGGCTACTCCCTCGCGACCCTGCTCCGCCACGCGATCCAGGGGGTGTTCTTCCAGAGCACCCGCTGGCTGGAGGCGGTCGTGCTGGCCGGCGCGGCGATCTCGGTCGTCGGGCTCGGGGTCGGGTGCAGGGTCTGCTGGACGGCACTGCACGGCACCCCGTCGCCGGGGTGGGGGATCGCCGTGGCGATCGGATGCCTGTTCGGCGGGGCGATCATCGCGATCCAGGGGATCGTCGGGCTGTACGTCGGCCGGATCTTCGAACAGGTGAAAGGCCGCCCACTGTACGTCGTCGCCGAGCGGGTGGGGGGCGTCGGCGGGGAAGCCCCGCCGGAATCGCCCGGCGTCGGGGAGTGATTCCCGCGCCGGCCCGCGTGGGTGCTCCGGGCGCGTCTACCGGGCCGCCTTCACGAGGTCGGCGACGTACGATTCGACGCCGGCGGCGATCGCCGCGGGCCCCTTCGCCGCGAGTTCCTCGACGCGGCGCACCAGCGCCGAGCCGACGATCGCGCCGTCGGCG
>CAWUOA010000120.1:0-9061 GCA_963923225.1 uncultured Planctomycetaceae bacterium | reverse complement strand
GCGGTGTTCCGCGGCACCTGTCGCCTGATCCTCGAGCCGCGGAAGGGGGTGGGGCCGCACGACGGCTTCGTGATGGCGCTTGCCGATCGAGAAGGCCCCGTTCCGATCCCCGGCCTCGTCCACCCGAGATTCGTGACGTTCGTCCGCTCGAACATCCTCTACGGGAAGAGCTGGTTGAAGCGGGGCCAGCTCGCAGAGCGGAAGGCCGCGGCGATCGATCGGGCCCTCGACGGGACGGAGTTGCGGCGCTTGGAGATGGCCTCCACGGCGCGTCGCGCCGGCCCCGCGACGCTCGATCTTCCGGCGGCGGGGCGGACGGTGATCGTGCTCGGCGCCTCCTGGTGCGGACCCTGCAAGGCCCTCGAGCCGCTCGTCGCCGACTACGCCGCGGTCCTCGCGCGGCCGGGGTCGCCCGACACCCTCCTCGAGATGTCGATCGAGGACGACGACGAACTCGCCGAACATCTCGCCGATCCCGCGTTCAACGCGTCGTATCCCGACGGCGTCGTCTCCGAGGCGCTCAAGGAGAAGCTCGCCATCAGGGCCGTGCCGGCGTACTTCGTCGTCGAGGAGGGCACGATCCGGGAGCATGGCATCCTCGACCGCGCGGTGCTCGAGCGATTGCGGGCCGAGGCCGAGGCGCGGGCGGGCGACGGGGGCGGTTCGGGGCCCTCGAAGAACGACTGAGGCCCGCGACCGGGAAGTCGCGGGCCTCGGGGTGATTCGCGATCGGCACGGCTCCGATCCGGAACGTGGCTCAGGAATCCTTGGCCTCGAAGGGATCCTCGCCGGGGGCTTCGTCGCCGAAGTCGTCGGCGTCGCCGGAGTCGGCCGGGGCCTCGTCGTCCATCGGCTCGTCGGCTCCCTCTTCAGCCGGCTCGTCCGCCATCGGTTCGTCGTCCATGCCTTCGTCAGCCGGAGCTTCGTCGGCCTCCTCGGGCTGGGCATCGAAGAGGTCGTCGGCGCCGCGGAGGTGCTCCGGCGGATTCGGCTGCACCGTCGGCGGGACCTTGGCGGGGGCCTCCGTGGACTCGGGCTCCGGCAGCGGCGCGAGGTCGGACCAGGCCTTCGGCGCCCCGGCCCCCTTGGCCTTGAGGCAGACGAGCGACCCGGAGTCGGTGGCCAGGATCAGCCGGTCGGTGGCGTGGTTGACGACCATCCGGGTGAACGGGCCGAAGGAGTAGCAGCGGAGCGGCTCGCCGGTGGCCAGGTCGTAGCTCGAGAGGTGGCTCGTGCGGTCCTCGACCCAGATCCGCTCCCCCATCACCGCCAGGATCTTCCCCGGGCAGCGGTTGGCCCAAATCAGGTCGCCGGTCTCGGTGGAGTAGCAGCGGAGGCCGTCCTCGCCGAGCGACACGATCACCCGGTCGCCGACGACGAAGGGCCCGTCCTCCTCCGGCTGGCCGTCGAGGAGGACGCGCCACGCCAGACGCAATTCCGAGCCGGCGTCGAGGGAGTCGATGCGGGCCAGATCGCGGGCGGTCGTGGTGGCGAAGAGCGCGTCGCCACGGGTGGCGAGGGGGCCGGCCTGCGGGCTGTCGAGCCGGAACTCCTCCCGCTGCCAGTCGCGGTCCCCCTGCTGCAGCGACACGATGGTGCCGTCGCGCGTGGTCCAGACGACGCCCTGGCCGAAGGCGATCATCGGCCGCTCGAGGGTGCCGCCGCCGTTGAGCTGGAGCGGTTCGAGGCTCTCCGTGGCGTCCATCCGGGCACGCTTCTCCGCGGAGGTGAGCTTCGACACCGGCTTCCCCTTGCCGGTCTTCGCCGCGACCCCCGAGCCGGGCCCGGTGGCGGGGCGGATCCCGGTGTCGCGCCAGGGGTTCGACGGGAGGCGGAGGACCGTCCCCGCGCCCTGCGGCTGGTAGACCCACTCGCCCACCGCGGCACCGCCGGCGATGGGGGAATGGGAGAGGTGGCGCTGCCAGCGGATCTGACCGGTGGCGCGGTCGAGGGCGTAGAGCTCGTTGCCGCGCGGCACGACCACCAACTCCGGCCCGATCGAGCCCTGCACGACCGGCTGCCCGGGTGAGCCGAGGTGGGCCGACCAGATCACCTGCGGATTGCAGCGGCCGTCGGGGGTGACGGGGCCGGTGTGGATCGCGTGCACGCCGCCGTCGCCGGCCTGGACGACGACCATGTCGTCGTCGATGAGCACCTGCTCGATGCCCCCTTGGGTGTGGTCGATCGGCAGCGAGACGCGCCATTCCACCTCGAGGCCGGCCCGTTCGGCGGCCAGTTCGTCGGCGAGCGTGCCACAGATGCCGCCGGCGCGGGCCACGCGCGGGGGGAGCACGGCCGGGCAGGACGCCAGGAGGGCGGCGGCGGAAAGCGCGGCCGGCAGGCCGAGACGACGGACAAGAGACAGGCGACGCATCGATGCAGGCTCCCGGACGGACCATCACCCCGAAGGACACTCGACCCTGGCAACCATACCCCCGGGATCGCGGCCGGACGGCGTCGGAGCGGGGCCGGGCCCGGGGGAGGGTCGAGCGTGGAAGCGCCGGGCGTGCCGGGAGAGCGGATCGTGCCGGTTCTGCCGGGGCGGTGCCGGGCTGGTACATTGAGGGATTGCCCGTTGCCGCGAGAGTCCAGGAACGCTGCGTCGATGTCGAGGGATGCCACACCGCCACGCCACGCCGACCCGGCGGCGCTCGTCCTCGGCTCGCTGAACTTCTCCACCGGCGCCTTCGACCCGGCGGTGTGGCGGGCCTGGTCCGAGCTGTGGGCCGCGGTCGAGACCGGCGGCGAAGAGGCCGACACCGCGGCGGCGGTCGCCGCGACGCTCCGCGGGAAGCTCGAGCGGCTCGCCGCCACCGAACCGGCGTTCCGCGACGCCGCCCAGGCCCGGGGGGCGCTCGCCGCCCTCTTCGACGGCGTCCTCCCCGCTTACCGCCGCTTCCACGCCGATCTCCTCGAGCACCAGCCCGCCGGTGCGCTCGAGCGACCGTTCTTCGTCGCCGCGGCGGCCCAGGCGCTCCTCGCCACCGGCGAACCGACGGCGCCGCAGGCCGTCGATGCGGCGATCGCCCGGCTCGACGACTACGTCGGCTGGCGGCCGGTCGCCGTCCTCGAGAACGGCCGCCTTTCCGAGCCCTATCCCCACGAACGCGTGCGGCCGATCCCCCTCTGGGTGGCCGGCGCCGGCGCGGCCCACGGCCGTTACCGGGACCTCGTGGCGGGGGCCGTCGAGATTCTCGCCGCAGCGCCCCCCGGGCTCCTCCGTCAGGCCGACTTCGAGCTGGCCGCCCTCGAGGAACTGGCGATCGATCCCCGCGCCTTCGACTTCCTCCACCCGGCGGCGAGCCGGCCGAACTACCTCTTCGGGCTGTGGGATCCGACGCGGATCGACGAGCAGGGCCGCTACCGCCGGATGGTCGTGCAGCAGGCCACGCTCGACGGCGTCCTCTCCTGGCCGACGGTCGCCGGCGGCGATTCCGCCGACGCGGCCCTCCGCGACGAGCTGCGCCTCGAATCGGCGGCCGTGCTCGCGGGGGTGATGCTCATGGCGTCGGGGCTGTCGGGGCACGGCCCCGGGGCCCACCACGCCGCCGCGCCGCTCGCGGAGCTGCTGCCGCGGATCGCCGGCTATCGCGACGAGTTCTACCGCTGGATGCTCGGCCGGCTCGGGGCCGGGCACCGGGCGCGGCTCGAGGAGGAGCAACGCCGTTTCCGCCAGCCCTTCGGCGGTGTCCGCCGCCACATCAACGCCCTCCTCGCCGGCCGGCGGGCCCGCCAGGTGGAGGCGGTGGCGCTGGCCGGCGTCTTCGCCCGCCTCGGCCGTGCGGCGGGGGCGGAGCGGATGGCGGCTCTGGTGCCGGCGGCGTCGGCGCGGATGTTCGCGCGGATCACGAGCTCCGTCGTCGCCGCGCAGCAATCGCTCCGCTCCGGCGGGGAGGGCGCCGTCGCCCGGGCCCTGGACGCGCTCGACGCCGCCACCGACACCCTCTTCCGCGCCGTCGGATGCGGCGCGGCGGTCGATCCCTGGAACATCCTCGGCCTCTCGGGGCAGTTCCCCCTCCACGAGCCGGGCGGGGAGAGCCTCCCCGATCCGCGCGTCGACGACCTCGTCTCCACCGTGGGCGCGATCCTCGAAGGACAGGCCACCGCCTGGCGCGCCGCGAGCCTCGAGGGCCCGCCGGCGCTCGCCGAGCGCGCCCGCGCCGCCTGCGAGCGAGTCGCCGCCTGGTGGGATCGCCACGCCACCACCACGGTCAGCGGCGTGCCGCATCTCTCCGGCCGCGAGCTGCTCGTGTCGAGCCGCGAGGTGATCGGGGCGCTCGAGCGCCGGCGGGAGTCGGCGCCGTCGCCGCCGCCCCCCGGCTTCTGGCGCGACGAGGTGGCGGGATTCTCCTCGCCGCGGACCCACGCGCACGCCGCCGAGGCGCTCCTGCGCGAGGGGGATCTCGACGGCGCCATGGGCCTGCTCGTCCACTGGGCGAGTTTGCTCGAGGGAGTGGAGGTGGAGCGGCTCGGTGGCGTCTGGCTCTCCGCCGCCGAGAAATGGCTGGCCATGGCGGTGGCCGACCGCACCCCCGCGGGGCGGACCCGGGTGCGCCGCTTCCTGGAGCTCGTGGAGGTGAACACCTCCGCCATCGCCGAGCCGGTGGAACGCGCGGCCCGCGCGCCGCGGCCCGGTCCGCGGCGGGGGAGGGGCCGGGACGACGACGCCGGCGACCCGGAAGGGGGGGACGACGAATCCACCGACGCCGAGGAGAGCGTCGCCTCGGCCTACGAATCGATGGTGTGGCGCGACTCGACCGACGACGGCGTCGACGGGGGCATGCTCGACCTGGACGGCGGCGGGATTCCGGGGTCGCTCGCCGAGGTGGAGAGCGCCGCCGAGTTCCTCGGGAACCTCTTCCGCCTCCTCCGCCGCACCGTGACCACCCTCTCCGCGGACGACGTCGCCGAGAACGCCGGCCCCGACGACGCCGAGCGCGACTCGCTCGCCGGCTGGCGGAGCCATCTCCGCGCGCTCAAATCGAAGCTCGTCGCCGCGGCGCGGGTCGTGGCCTCGAGCGACGCCGAGGCGATGCCCGGCACGCCGGCGACCGAGGCCGACCGCGCACGCTGGCAGCGCGACGCGGCCGCCGAACGGCTCGTCGACGCCGCGGTGCAGGCGACCGAGACGTCGTGGATGCTCGCCGCCCGGCTCCACGTCGGCCGGCCGGCCGTGCTCCCCGGCGCCACGAAGGCCTCGCGGAGCGGCGCGGCGGGGCGGCTGTTCGCGGCGCTCCTCGCCGGCGACGCGGCCGCCGCGCGGGCCTGGCTCGAGCCGGTGCGCGCCCGGCTCGCGAGCCGGCCGGTGCTCTACGTCCCCCTGGCGCGCGGCGGGAGGGCCGATCGCGTCGTCGGCGCGCGGGGCCGCGAGCGGCTCCTCGAGCGCCTCGCCGCCTGCCTCCCCCGGCTCGGCCTGGTCGAGGAGACCTCGGCGCTCGTGCACCTCGCCAAGGCGCTCGAGGCCCGACGCCCCCGGCCGCCGGGGCGCGCGAGCGTGAGCGAGTTCGACCGGGTCTTCGAGGCGGCGACCACGGCGCTCACGGAGCGGATCGTGGCGAGCGCCCGCGAGCCCGGCCCGGACGGCGCCGCGATCCCGGACGCCGTGGTGACCGAGCGGATCCTCGACGGCCTCGCCCTCCTCGTGCCCCGGCTCCTCGACGCCTGGATGACCCACGCCCGGCAGCTGCGCCTCTCGGTGCTCGAACGCCTCCGCGACGCGCGGGCCTTCGCGGCGGTCGAGCAGTTCGTGGAGACCTACGGCTCGGGGCTGTTCACGCAGCACATGCTCGCGCCGACCTCGATCCGCGGCATTCTCCGCGGCGGCGTGGGCCGCTGGCTCGAGGATCTCGTCGAGCGGCATGCCCAGGAGCCGGCCCTTCCCGGCGGCCCGCCGCGGCCACGGCGGCTCATCGACGACCTCGCGTCGGGCGTGCTGCCGCTGAAGCAGGCGGCGGCCCGGATCCGGCTGGTCCTCGAGTGCGTGGCGGAGAACCACGCCGAGTACCGCGACTGGAACTCCACCACCACGCAGTCGGACCGGGGGGAGTGCCTCCACGTGCTCCTCGACTTCTTGCGAGTCAAGGCGGAGTACGAGCGCATCGCCTGGACGCTGCGGCCGGTGAACATGGCGCACCGGGTCCTCGCCCGGCTCGGCGTGACCGAGGCGGCCGAGGCGTGGCGCGGGCGGATGCGCGACGAGACGCGCGAGACCGCCGCGGAGATCGTGGCCAAGCTCGCCGCGCTCGAAGCGAAGCAGGGGCTGCGCCTCGCCGGAATCTCCGACCGGGTGCGCCGGCCGTTCACCGCGGTCCTCGAACAGGACGAGCTCGAGGCGTTGGTGGAGCCGGCGGTGCGCGAGCTGTACACCGGGGAGCCCGCCGGGGCGGGGAGCCGCTTCGAGGAGCGCGCCGAGGGCTTCGTCGGCGTGGCGGGCGGCTCGGGGGTGGAGATCCCCGACTGGCTCGAACGCCTCGGGTCCACGGTCGACACGGAGCTCGACCGAGCCGGGGGCGACGGCCCGGCCCGCCGCTCGCTGCGTTCCCTCCCCGACGCCGTGGCCTGGCAGCCCCTGGCTTGGACGGCGCTGCGGCAGGCGCTCGAGCCGCCGGCGGGCGAAGCCGACGGGCCGAGGAAGGAGTCGGAGTGAGCGAGGGGCCGGCCGTCGAACGGCTATAGTGGAGTCGGCGGTCGGCCGCCCGCCGCCGTCCCGCCTCCAGAGGAGCCCATCCGTGGCGACCGTGATCTTCGAGGAACGGGTCGAGGTGCCGCTCGGGCTCGAGGGCCTCGGCGATTTCCGGCGTTGGACGTCGTCCGCCGCGTTCCCGCCCCGGGGGAGGATCGATTTCGTCGCCGGCACCATCGAGGTCGACATGTCGCCCGAGGACGTCTTCTGCCACGGGGTTCTCAAGGCCGAGGTGGCGGCGGTGCTCCAGCGCCGCGTGAAGCGGACGTCCGCCGGCCTGCTGCTGGTCGACTCGACCCGCGTGGTCTGTCCTGCTGCCGATCTGTCGGTCGAGCCGGACGTGGTCTTCGTCTCGCGCGACGCGATCCGGGAGGGGCGTGTCGTACTCGTGCCCAAGAGTTCGGGCGAACCGGGGCGGTACGTCGAGCTCGAAGGCGCGCCCGATCTGGTGGTGGAGATCGTCAGCGACACCTCGGTCGCCAAGGATTCGCGCCGCCTTCCCGCCGCCTACCACGCCGCCGGCGTGCGGGAATACTGGCTCCTCGACGCCCGCCGCGGTGCGGTGGCGCCGCCTGTGTTCGTGATCCACGCCCGCGGGACGGCGGGGTTCGAGCCGGTCGCCGTGACGGCCGGCGCCCAGCACTCCGCGGTGATGGGCTGTGATTACCGCCTGGAGAGTCGGCCCGGCGATCTCGGCGGCCAGGACTTCGATCTCATCGAGTGCTGACCGCTCATCCCGAGAAGCGCCCGCCGCGGCCCACCGGCGGTATCATCGGCCCACGGTCCGCCCTCCGATCCCCGTCAGGAGTCCTTCCCATGCGTGCGGTGTCCGCCGTTCTCCTCCGTCTGCCGGCGGCTCCGTCGGCCCTCGTCCCGCTCGTGGCGGCCGTGATCCTCGCCTGCTCGGCGGCGCCGGCGCGCGCCGAGGCGCCGGGCTTCGTGACGCTCTTCGACGGCAAGTCGTTCGGCGGATTCAATGGCGACTTCGACGTCTGGCGGATCGAGGATGGAGCGATCGTGGCCGGCTCCCCCGACAAGGCCGCGCCTCGGAACGAGTTCCTCGCCACCGACAAGGAATACGGCGACTTCGAGCTGCGCCTCGAATACAAGCTCGAGGCGACCGAGGGGGCCAACGCCGGCGTGCAGTTCCGTTCGGTGCGGATCCCGAACCACCACGAGGTCAGCGGCTACCAGGCCGACATCGGCCCCGGCTACTTCGGCGCCCTCTACGACGAGAGTCGGCGCAACAAGCTCCTCGCGGTGCCGGCGGAGCGGATGGTGGCCGCGGCGCTCGCCGGCGGCGTCGACGGCTGGCACTCCTACCGGATCCGCGCCGAGGGGAACCGCATCCGCCTCGAGCTCAACGGCGTGGAGACGGTCGACTGGACCGACCCCGACGCCGGCATCGCGCGGAAGGGGATGATCGCCCTGCAGATCCACGGTGGGCTCGTGGGCACGATCCGCTACCGCAACCTCCGCATCCGCCCGCTCGACGGGGGGAAGTGAGCGCCTCGCACGGTCGCATGGCGGGGGGGCCGGGGGGGCTGGTAGAACGGTTTCCATGCCCCGCACGCCCCCTCCCCGCCGCACCGTCGACGCTTCCGGCCGCCCGGCCCGGCGCGCGGTGATGGTGTGGCTCGCCGGCACGATCGAGCTCGACGCCTGGGCCGCGATGGGGGAGCGCCTGGCCTGGGACGTCTCCGAGCCCGACGGCCGGCCGCCGACGCTCGTGATCTGCGAGCTGGCCCGCTCGATCACCGTCGGCCGGCTCGGCTCGCGTCGCGACATCGACATGGACGACGACGAGCTCGCCGCCGCCCGCCTCGCGCCTCGGTTCACCGGCCGCGGCGGCGGCGCGATCTTCCACTACCCCGGACAGGTCCACGTGGCCCTCTTCGCGGCGCTTCCCGATCTCGGCCTCGACCCGCACGACGCGGGGGGCCTGGTCGAGCGGATGGAGACCGGCCTCGAAGGGGCGGTGCGCCGGCTCCGCTGCGGCACGTCGCGCGATTCGGGGAGCCACGGCGTCTCCGGCCGCACCGGCCTCCTGGCCGCGGTGGGGATGGCGGTGCGGCGCGGCGTCTCGAGCCACGGGGGCTGGCTCAACGTCACCCCGCCCCCCGAGCCCGGCTACCGGGTGCGCACCGCCACCGGGGGCCCGCGCGCCGCCACGGCGATGTCGAGCGTGGAGGCCTGCGTGCAGCGGCCGGTGCGCCTGCAGGATGCCCGCACGGCGCTGGTCGAGCAGCTCGTCGACGCCTACGCTTTCCCTGCCTCCCACATCCAGTCGGGCTTCCCGCTGCCGGTGCGGTCGGGGGGCGATTCCCGTGAGGTTTTCAGCCGTGTCGGATGACGCCCGCCCCGCCGGATCCCCCGCCC
>CAWUOA010000119.1:0-9146 GCA_963923225.1 uncultured Planctomycetaceae bacterium | reverse complement strand
GAGTGCCACGACCCGCTCGATCCCGGCGAAGGGCTCGATGAGATCGACCAGGAGCGTGATCCGCCCGCTCGCGGATATCGCCGCCTCCATCGCCTCGAGCTCGGTGTCGTAGGAGGCGAAGAAGCGGTGGGCGGTGGTGCCTCCCGAGCGCAGTTCGGGAAGCACGAGCGCCGCGGTGTCGTTGCTCGTGGCCCGCACGCCCGCCACGGCCAGCGCCGCAAGCGCCCTGACGTGGTCCTCCTCCGAGATCGCCGACCGCTTCCCCGCCTCGATCAACCGGCCGGGTCCGATCGCCTCGCGGAGGGCGACCGCGTCGGTGGTGACCGCCGTCTCGTAGAAGGCGCGGAGGAGGAGCGGCTCGAGGTGCGCGGCGTACTCGCCCGGCCCCTCCACCGCGAGCACCGGCTCCCCCGGCAGGAGCACGGTGCCGTCGGCCACGGCGCGGACCGTCACCGGCAGCCGGCCGTCGTGCCGGTCGACCACGGCGCGCCACATCCCCTCGTCGAAGGCGCCATTGCCCCCCTTCGCCCCCTGGTCGACGTAGAAGTCGCGGGCGAAATCGATCTCGCGGTGCGTGTACCGCGACCGGAGCGTCTCCTGGATCACGCGGCGGATGCCGCAGGCCACGAGGTACGGCTGCGGCGACTTGCGGAAGGTGAGCGTGAAGGTCTCGGGGAGGAGCCCGCGCGGGCCGCGGATGCGGGCCATCGTCCGGTTGTAGGCGTCGGTGGAGATCACCTTGTTGCGGCGGGCGATCTCCAGGCGGACGTCGTCGTCGGGAATGGCCCGGTACTCCTCCCAGCTGATCTCCGGGAAGGAGCGGAGTGCGTCGCGGAAGGCGTCGGTGTCGAAGGGCATGGTGGATCGACGGGGTGGACAGGGTGACCGCCGTGGGACACCTCGAATGCCCGACCTGCCGCAGGACGGGCGACCGGGCCGACCTGCGGCCCCGCCGGCCCGTTATCCTCCCGCCGGAACCCCGACGGCAAGTCGGCCCGGGCTCCACCCGCCGGGCCATGCCGATGACGGCCTGTTTTCACCCGGCAGACGGACGGATCCCTCCCCGTGCCCCCGGCGGGCGGCACGACACGGTGACGATGTTTCATTTTCGACGGGACGACGTCTTCCCGAAGGAACGATTCCACCGGGGCCTCGGCCGAGCGAAGGCGACCGGCCCCTGTCCGCCGTCACACCGGAGCCATGTCCGATGCCCCAGGAACCACCGCCCCCCGTCGTGCCTCCCGAGGGATCGGCTTCTCCGGCCGCCACCGGCCCGTCGATTCCAGCGGCGCCGCTCGCCATCACGCGCAGGGGAGTGTGGCTCGTGCTCTGGGGGGCGGTGCTGACGTCGGCATGGCTGGTCGGCTCCGGGGTGATGCTCGATCCGTTCTTCCCGACAGGGTGGGAAATCGGGCCCGTGCAGCCCAACACCACGACGGCCATCCAGTCGTCCCTGCCCTATCGTGGCGTCCTTCCGTTCCTGCGTGTCATCCCCCTGTTCGGCGTCGTCCTGCTGACGGCGTCACCACGGGACCTGCGTGCCGACAGGCTGGCCACGGGAATGGTGGCGCTGGTGTTCGCGGAGCTCGCCGCGTGCGTCGCGATCGATCCCGGATACGTCCCGTTCATAGCCGAATCCGAACCGACGCTCCTGTGGATCACGATCGGTCAGACCGTGCTGCTGGCCGTGTGGGGGTCGCGGGTCGCCCGCCGTCTGGCTCGCGGTGCACCCTCGGCCGAAGATCGATGGGGCCGGATCGGCCTCACGATGCGCCGGCTCGCCGTGGCCATCCCGGTCGCGGCGGCGATCTACGATTTCCCGCCGCTCTTCGAGATGTCGGTCCCGCGTTATCGGCTTCCCCCCACGGTCAATTCCTGGATCTTCCAGACAGGGCCGACGCTGCGAATCATCGGTGCGATCGGGCTCGGATCGTGCCTGTGCGTCCTGGTGATCGCGGTCCGGCGGCTCACCCTCGAACTCGCGACCGCCACCGCCCGCTCCACCATGCCCCAGGCGTTCCCTGAAGAAAGGCCCGAACGGATCGCGACGGTCGGCCTGGCGATCGCGCTTGCGGTGCTGGCGATCCACGCCGCCAGCCGGACGATCGACCTGTTTCGGAGCCTCGAAAACGCACGCTTCTACGAGGAACTCAAAGACTCGGTTCCGGCGGGGCCCCCTCACGCCGCGGATCACGGACTGGGCCACCCTCTTCCGGTCACTTGGTCCCGGGCGTCCCCGTGAGCTCCGGCAGCGCCGTGGGACCGAAGCCGACGTTCGTTCCGCCGCCGAGCTTCACGCCGGAGCCCTCGGGCTCGAGGCGCAGCGTCGCCACGAACGGCGTCTCCACGAAGCAGATCCGCACCACGCAGGCGGTCCCGTCGGTGCCGATCGCCGCGGCGGCAGGCGCCGGCGGATTGCCCCCCCAGGCGACGTGGCTGGCGAGCCAGCGGCCGCGGCCGCAGGGAACGCGCTGCGTGTGGCCGTGCGATTCGAGCACGAGCGTCGCGGGCTCGTCCCCCGCCGCCGGCTCGACCCGCACGCTCGAGAGCTTCGCGTCGTTGTCGGCGAAATGGAAGGTGGTGTCGGCGAGCGCCGCGGGCACCGGAGCCTCTCCGGGCAGCGGCACACGGAGCGCGGCGAGCCGGTCCTGGAGACGGCGGTGGCCCTCGGCGTCCTCGGGGATCGCCACCGGCCGAAGCGCCGGCAGGAGGTGCTTCCAGAGAATGTCGAGGACCCCCTGCATGTCGCGCGTGCCGGACGTGATCGCCACCACCGTCTCCTGCTCCGGGAGCACCACGCAGAACTGCCCGAACGCACCGTCGCCACGATACGCGCCATGCCGGCAGCGCCAGAACTGGTAGCCGTAGCCCTGGTCCCAGTCGCTGTTCGGATTGCTGCCGTTGGCCACCTGCCGGCTCGTGGCGGCGTCGATCCATTCCGGCTCCACCAGCTGCCTGCCGTTCCAGGCGCCGCGGTCGAGGAGCAGCTGGCCGAACGAGGCGATGTCGCCGGTGCGCACCGAGAGGCCGTAGCCGCCGGTGCAGATCCCCTCGGGGCTCGTCTCCCACGTCGGGCTCTCGATGGAGAGCGGGAGGAAAAGCCGCGGCTCGAGATAGTCGACGAGCTTCTCGCCGGTCACCTTCTGCACGATCGCCGACTGCATGTAGGTGGCGGGGGTGTTGTAGAGGAAGTGCGTGCCCGGCTTGAAGGGCACCGGATGGGCGAGGAACTGCTTCACCCACGACTGCCCCGGGATCCGCGGCGGCTCCGACTGCTGGCCGGTGGCCATGCGGAGGAGGTCGGCGACGCGCATCTGCGCAAGCTGCGCCGAAGGCTCGGCAGGGCACTCCTCCGGGAAGAACGTCGTCACGCGATCGTCGACGGAGAGGCGCCCTTCGGCCCGCGCGATGCCGACCGCGGTCGACGTGAAGCTCTTGGAGAGCGAGTAGAGCTGGTGACGGTGTCCGGCGGCGTAGGGTGCCCACCAGCCCTCGAGAACGACGCGGCCGTGACGGACGATCATCACGCTGTGGATGCCGTCGGCCCGCTTCGCCTCTCCGTGGGC
Organism: uncultured Planctomycetaceae bacterium; assembly: GCA_963923225.1. Lineage (GTDB taxonomy): Bacteria > Planctomycetota > Planctomycetia > Pirellulales > UBA1268 > QWOP01. Next base: position 5,580 of record CAWUOA010000119.1, on the reverse strand, counting down.
GTCGAGGGCGTCGACGAGCGAGAGCAGGTCGGCCGACGCGATCCCCTGCGCCTCCGGCGTGCCGCGGGGGAGCGAGTCGGCGCGGCTCGCCGCGGGGAGGATTCCCCCGACGAGGATCGCTCCGACGAGGATCGGCAGGAGGGCCCGGACGATGCGGCGCATGGAAACGGCTCCGGAGGGGGCTCGGGGTCAGTGGCTGTGACGGGGGACGGTGCGGCAGACGTCGCGGAGGGAACAGGCGAAGTCGAGGCAGGCTCCGGTATGGAGCTGGCCGACGTGGCCGCGGTAGAGCACCTGCCAGGGGGTTTCCCCCGCGGGGACGCGTTCCCAGGCGGAGGTGTCGCGCGAGAGCCATTCGCTCTCCGGGACGAGCGCCTCGACGCTGCGCCTGCCGAGGTCGACCCGCACCCGGTCGCCGGTGCGCAGGCGCGCCAGTCCGCCGCCGGCGAACGCTTCCGGGGAGGCGTTCAAGATCGAGGGGCTGGCGGAGGTCCCGCTCTGCCGGCCGTCGCCGAGCGTGGGGAGCTCGGCGACGCCGCGGCGCACGAGGGCCTCCGGGGGGAGCATGTTCACCACCTCGCCGCTGGCGGGAAAGCCGAGCGTGCCGCAGCCGCGAATCACGAGGATCGCCCCCTCGTCGATGCCGAGGGCCGGGTCGTCGACGCGGGCGTGGTAGTCCTCGGGCGAGTCGAAGACCACGGCCCGGCATTCGAAGGCGTTCTCGTCCCCTTCGCGCGAGAGATAGCGGCGGCGGAACTCCTCGCCGATGACGCTCGACTTCACGAGCGCCGCCTCGAAGAGGTTGCCGGAGAGGACGAGGAATCCGGCGCGCTCGCGGAGCGGCGATTCGACCGTGCGGATCACGGCCCCGTCGGGCTTCGGGGCGCCTGCCAGATTCTCCGCCACCGTCCTGCCGGTGACGGTGCGCGGCGAACCGTCGAGGAGCCCGTGGCGGAGCAGCTCCGCCATCACCGCCGGCAGACCGCCGGCACGGTGGAAGTCCTCCCCGAGATGCCGGCCCGCCGGCTGCAGGTCGACGAGCAACGGCAGGCCGAGGCCCGCGGTCTCCCAGTCGGCGATCGTGAGCTCGACGCCGGCGTGGCGCGCCACGGCCAGCAGATGCGGCGGGCAGTTGGTGCTCCCGCCCAAGGCGGTGTTGACGCGGATGCAATTGAGGAGCGATTCGCGCGTCACGATGTCCAGCGGCCGCAGGTCCTCCTCCACCATCCGCACGATCCGCCCCCCCGCCGCCCAAGCGGCCTGGCCGCGCTCGCGGTAGGGGGCGGGGATCTGCGCCGTGCCGGGCAGCGCCATCCCCATGGCCTCGGCGAGGCAGTTCATCGACAGCGCCGTCCCCATGACGTTGCAGTGGCCGACGCTCGGCGCCGACGCCGCGAGGAGCTCCATGAACTTCCGCTCGTCGATCGTGCCCGCCGCCAGCCGCTTCCGCGCCTCCCAGATGATCGTGCCGGCGCCGGCCACCTCGCCATCGAGGTAGCTGTTGAGCATCGGCCCGCCGTTGAAGACGAGCGCCGGCAGGTTCGCCGTCACCGCCGCCATCAGCGCCGCCGGCGTCGTCTTGTCGCATCCGGTGGTGAAGATCACGCCGTCGAGCGGGTAGCCGTGGAGCACTTCCACGAGCGCGAGGTACGCGAGGTTGCGGTCGAGCGCGGCGGTGGGCCGGCGGGCCGACTCCTGGATCGGGTGCATCGGGAAGACCAGCGGCAGCCCGCCCGAGTCGCGCACCCCGTCGCGGAGCCGGTTCACGGTCTCCAGGTGCGCCCGGTTGCAAGGGGTCAGGTCGCTCGCCGACTGGGCGATGCCGATCACCGGCCGGCCCCCCTGCAGTTCCTCCGTGGTGAGCCCCGAATTGAGGAAGCGCTCGAGATAGAGCGCCGTCATCCCGGGATTGCCGGGATCGTTCCACCAGGCCTCGCTGCGGAGCCGCCTCCGCCCGTCACGCCTCCCCTCGCCCGCCGCGGCCATCACCCCACCTCCGGCTTGGGCATCGACACCACGCGCGTGTCGAGAAACTCGTGCGTCCCCTCCTCGCCCCCCTCGGCCCCCAGGCCGCTCTGCTTCACGCCGCCGAAGGGGATCTCCGCCTTCAGCGGCCGCCATTCGTTGACCCCCACGATGCCGACGTCGAGGGCACTGGCGACGGCGCGGAGCGGCCCCAGGTCGGTGCCGTAGACGTACGCGGCCAGCCCGAAGGGGGTGGCGTTGGCCCGTTCCACCGCCTCGGCCACACGCCGGTACGAAAGCAGCGGGATCACCGGGCCGAAGATCTCCTCGCGTGCCAGGCGCATCCCGTCCTCCACGCCGCTGACCACCGTCGGCGGGTAGAAGTCCTCCTGGAGGAGCCCCGCCATCCGCTCGGCGCCGCGGTTCTCGGCCACGATCCGCGCGCCTGCCGCGACCGCCTCCTCCACCCGCCCGCGCACGTCGCGGCAGGCCGCGGCGTGGATCAGCGGCCCCATGTCGACGCCATCGGCCAGGCCGTCGCCCACTCGCAGGGAATCGATGCGCGCGGCGAGCTTCTCCACGAGCGCCGTCTCGAGCGACTCCGGCACGAACACCCGGTTGGCCGTCACGCACACCTGCCCCGAGACGAACGTCTTGAGCGTGACGAGATCCGCGGCGACGAAATCGAGATCGGCGTCGGGGAGAATGACGAAGGGGGCGTTGCCGCCGAGCTCGAGCGACAGCCGCTTGATCCCGGGCGCCGCCGCCGCCATCACGGCGCTGCCGGTGGCGGTCGATCCGGTGACGCTGATCACGCGGACCGCCGGATGGGCCGCGAACACGCCCCCCACCACGCTTCCCCGCCCCGGCACGATCTGGAGCACGCCGGGAGGCACCCCCGCCTCCGCGGCCAGGGGCGCCAGCGCCAAGGCGATCAGCGGCGTCGCCTCCGCCGGCTTCCACACCGCGGTGCAGCCGGCGGCCAGCGCCGCTGCGATCTTCTTCGCGCCCTGGGCGAGGGGGAAGTTCCAGGGGGTCACGAACCCGGCCACGCCGGCGGGACGGCGCTCCACGAGGAACTCGCGGCCCCGCTCGGGATGGGGCACGATGCGGCCATGGACGCGGCGCGCCTCCTCGGCGAACCACTGGAAGAAACTCGCGGCGTAGTCGACCTCGCCCGCGGCCTGGGCCCAGGGCTTGCCTTGCTCCGCGGAGAGGAGACAGGCGAAATCGTCACGTCTGCCGCGGAGGAGTCCCGCCAGCCGGGCGAGCACCGCGCCGCGCGTCGCCGCGGGGGTGTCGCGCCAGGCGGGGAAAGCCCGGGCCGCCCCCTCGACCGCCCGCGCCACGGTCGCCTCGTCGGCCCGGCCGACGCTCGCGAGCGCCGCCCCGGTGGCCGGATTCCTCACCGCGAACGGATCACGGGGACGCTCCCAGGCGCCGTCGATCCACGGGGCGGATTCGAACCAGAAGCTCGGGAGCGTCTTCATCGGTGCAGGCTCGGAGCGTGCGGGCGGGCGCGGAGGGATCGGACGTGGAACGGTCAGCGGCCGAGGACGGTGCGGTAGATCCGCGCGGCGTCGGCTTCGGTCACCGGCACCGGATTGGGATCCATCAGCCGGCGGATGCGCGTGCAATCGTGGGCCATGGCGGCGATCGCGTCCGCCGGCACCGGCGTGCGGCCGAGCGCCGCGCGGAGGCCGATCCGGTCGGCGAGCGCGTCGAGTGAGTCGGCGAAGGCCGCGGGCGGAAACGCCCCCCAGTCGAGCGCCGCGGCCAGCGTGGAAAAGTCGTCGGCCCGGGCCGCCGCGGAATGACGGACGAGCTCTCCGACGAAGCAGCCGGTGATCACGCCGTGCGGGATCGGAAACCTGCCCCCCAGCGGCAGCGCCAGGGCATGGACGGCGCAGCACGAGGAATTGGCGAAGGCCATCCCCGCCAGATGGGATCCGATCGCCATCCCGTCCCGGGCCTCGCGATCGTCGCCGTCGGCCACCGCGCGTTCGAGCGAGCGGCCCAGATGCCGCGCCGCCTCGAGCGCGAGGCCTCGGGCCAGCGGCGTGGCGACGGTCGCCACGAAGGCCTCGATCGCGTGGACGATCGCGTCCATCCCCGCCGCGGCCGTGACGGAAGCGGGGAGGCGGTCGGTGAGCGCCGGATCGACGATGGCGACGTCGGCGAGGATCGCCGGATCGACGACGCCGACCTTCGTGCCGGAGGCCTTGTCGGTGAGGATCGCCACGAAGGTCGCCTCGGAGCCGGTGCCGGCGGTGGTGGGCACGAGGATCGTCGGGAGCCCGCGGCCTCCCGCCTTGCCGACGCCGACGTAGTCGCCCGGGCTCCCTCCCCGCGCCGCGCACACGCTCGCCACCTTGGCGGCGTCCATCACGCTCCCCCCGCCGAGCGCCACGACACCGTCGGCCCCGGCGTCGCGAATCACCCGCCCGAGCGCTTCCACGCTCTCCAGCGGCGGCTCGGCGGGGATCGCGGTCGACGAACCGGCGAGGATCCCGGCCGCGGCCAGCGGCTCGCAGACTTTCTCGAGGAGGCCGGCGGCAGCCACCCCGGTATCGCTGGCCACGAACAGCCGTTTCAGCCCGAGCCGGCCCGCCTCCTCGGCGATCCGCAGGCTCCTCCCCCGGCCGGTCACCACCTTGCGGGGAAGATGGTTCTCGAATCCGCGTGCGACGTCCGTCATCGTGCCTCCCCGGGGCGACTCCGAGTTGACGGCCACCGTCTCGATCGGGTCTGCGGCGCGATCGTATCAGATGGCAGGAGCGAATCCGGACCCGCAGGTCCGACACGGCCAAAAAATGGCTCCACTCGTGTGCCGGAGAGTTGACTTCGTAAACGGGGTCGATCTACGATTCGTCGTGTCGGTGGGGATTTCCTGTCTCGCTCGAACGAACTCGCCCTGCCCCCACTCCGTAACGGCTCCCATGCGTTCGCCCGCCCGCCACCTCCTGCCGCGGTTGCTCCGAGGAATCGGCTCGCTGGCGGTGGCGTTGTTGGCGGTGGCCCTCGCCGGCTCGAGCGCCGACGCGAGCTGCGGTGACTGGCTCGAGGGGCATGCCACGATGGCCGGCGGCGGCTCGGCCGACCATGGTGCGTCAGCCGTCGACGCCTCCGGCGATCGGCTCGCCCGCGCTCCCCTGCCGGCCCGCCGCCCCTGCAACGGTCCCTCCTGCGGCCGGGCTCCCGCCCCCCTCCCGTTCACCCCTGGTGACACCCCGGTCGTCTCGATCGATCTCGACCGGGACGCCATCCTCTCCACCGTCTCCGTCGTCGACGACACGGGCATCCGTGCCCTGGTCATGACCGACGAGCCGGTTTCTTCGTCGGCCCTTGCTGGCCGCCCCGAGCGCCCGCCCAGGGCCGTCTGACCGGAGCTCGTGGAGCCTCGCGCCCGCGCCCATTCCCGGGACGTGGGCCGCCGGTCCTCGAGCGCGATGCCCGGCCCCCCACGGTGGTTTCCCATGTCCCGTTTGGACGGGTCGCTGGGTCCCCGGAGGGAAGTCCGGGCCTCACCGTCGATTCCGGTAGGCGGCGGATGGTCACTGTCGCTCGGGGCCCGTGCCCCGCGGTTTGATGGAGCGATTCGATGGGGTGGGGCCT
>CAWUOA010000118.1:0-9173 GCA_963923225.1 uncultured Planctomycetaceae bacterium | reverse complement strand
GTCGGCGGGAAAACTAGAACTGGTACTCGAGGCCGAGGTTCAGCCCCTGCGCCCAGAAGTCGTTCGTCCGCAGGTGATAGGCGGGGGCCGCGGGACCGGAGAGCGGGCCGGGCGGGAACTGCGTCGGATTGACGCTCGTGTCGACCTGCGAGGCGGCGCGGGCCACCTGCGACCACCAGAGGAAGGTGTAGCCGACCGAGAACCGGCACTGCGACCAGATCGCCCAGTCGACGCTCGCGCCGAGCTCGCCGACGGCCGCGAAGGAGGACGCACCGAAGTTGCCGGTGTTCGTGGGCTGGGCGAGGACACTGCCCGGCGTGGTGGTCGTCGTCGGCGTGGCTCCGGACGCCGCCGTCACGCTCGTCACCGTCGTGCCGCCGATGTCGGTGTCGTAGAAGCTCCCGCCGAGCGCCATCTTGCCGAGGAGCTGGAAGCCGACCCGCTGCCACCACCACTTCTCGATCCAGCCGACCTCGCCGCCGTGGAACTGCGTCTTCGCCGAGAAGGCGTCGGTGGAGAGGATCGACGTCGAGGGAAAGCCGCCGGGGACGCCGGTGGACACCGTCGAGGAGTCGACGACGGAGAGGTTGTCGTTGAGCTGGAGGAACCGGTATCCGCCCACGAGCCAGCGGCGGTGGAGGAGATCGCAGCACAGCGAGCGCCGGTAGAGCAGATCGAAGCCCTGGAAGGAGGTGTCCTGCCGGGCGGTGATCGAGCGGTCGAGAAGCGCCGGGTCGGCGGGAAGGCTGTTGGGCGGGGGAAGGAGGACCGCGGCGGGGTTGCCGGTCGTGGCATCGACGTAGGGACGCGCGAGAAGCACCGAGCCGCCCTGATTGGTGAAGGTGCCCTGCGTGACGGCGTCGGCGAGCTGGAAGTACTGCGCGTCGATGCCGTCGTGCTGCGTCGGGTCGAACCAGTAGCCGACGGTGATCCGGCCGCCGGGGCGGAAGGTGCCGGGGGCCCATTGGTCGCCGAAGAGGAGGCTCGTCCCGGGCTGGCCGATGACGCCCGCCTGGGCCGGCGGCGTGCCGGCCGGGCTCGAGGTGACCAGGGGTGCGGTGATCGAGTTGCCGGAGGTCGACCAGAGGAGCAGCTCCGGCGCCACCCACAGCCGCCCCATGTAGTTCATGCGGAACATCCGCGTGTGGTCGCGGCTGCACCAGCAGCGGTTCGGCGAGAGATGGTAGGCGTACTCGCCCGGGCCCATCCAGGCCGGATCCACCACGTGCCGATCGCAGTGGCTCGCCGGAAACGGCTCCTGGAACCAGGCGAGCAGGCCGTCGGGATCCTCGGCGTATTCCGGCGCCCGGTAGGGATCGAGGCCGCCCGGCACCTGCGGCTCGTCGGCGCGGCGCGGGAACGCGGGGAGCACCGACGGGCCGGAGCCGAGCGACTCCGGGTACCCGAGGGGATTGCGCGCCTCGGGCTGGCGAATCGCCAGTTCGGCCTCGGTGCCCGGGGCGGGGGTCGTGGAGCCCTCGCCTGGTGACGGGGAGGCGGCGGCGCCGGGAGTGGCTCGCGATCCGGCCGGCTGCTTGGGGGCGGGCGGCCGCTTGCTTCCCGGGGCCGGCTTCGTGACCGGCGGAGACTGGGCGGCTTCGACAGCGGCGTCGGCGGCCGGAGGATCGGGAATGGGATCGGAGCCCCGAGCGACGTCGAGAGAGGCCGACAGCAGCCCGGCGACGGCGAGCAGGTGCCCCAATCGCCGCGCGAAGCGCGGGCTCCGGGGCCGCCGGGGAGCGGGGGCGTCGAGCGGAGGCCGACGGAGAAGTGTCATGCCGGCGAAACGCCCAGGAGGACCGGTGGCAGGCCGATCCGCGATCGGATCGACCGGGGAGGTATCGGTCGGGCGGACCCTGCGGAATGAGACGACTTTCCGGCCAGGGCGGCAGATTCTTCCCAGGGTTCCCAGACCGGAGAACCGTTCAAGTCGGGGCGATCGGCGGGTCGATCCTCGGAGGTGTGACGATCTCCGTCGGCTCCGGCTCGGCGGGGAGAGACCCCCGCACCACGGTCCACCCCAGACGGGCTCCATGGCACACCCCACCCACCACCGCCGCCGCCGTGACGTACTCCCCCGGCCGTGGCGCCGCTCCCTCGCCGGGGTGATGACGCTCGTCCTCGTCCTCTCCCCCGGATGCACGCGGGGCCGCTACTACATGCAGGCCGACCGCGAAGTGAGCACGCTCCTGGCGGAGAAGTCGTGTGATCCGCGCTGGGCGGTGCCGGCCAGCTACAACGTCCGCCAGGACGAGCGGAGCCGGTTCTACGACGCCTACAACCAGATCTTCCCGCCGATGCCCCCCGACGATCCGACGTCGCACCGCTACATGCACTGCGTCGACGGGAAGAAGGGCTGGCCGGCGTGGCACAACAACGGCGACCGGACCACGCTCGACAACCCCGACTGGCGGGCACGGCTCTCGGAGGTGGTGGAGCTGACCGATTCCGGCGCGATCAAGCTGACGCTCGAGTCGGCGATGCGCCTGGCCTACCTCAACTCGCTCGACTGGCAGGATCAGCTCGAGACGCTCTACCTCTCGGCGCTCGACGTGAGCACGGAGCGTTTCCGCTTCGACGTCCAGCTCCTGGGCGGCGGCGCCTATCCCGACACCAACGCCACCACCTACGCCAACCGCGGTCCGCTCAATGCCGCCGGCGCGTCGACCACCTGGGCCACGCGCACCGGCGTGACGGCGCGGAAGTACTTCGCCACCGGCGGCACGATGATCGTGGGGGTGGTGAACTCGATCATGTGGCAGTTCGCCGGGCCGGACAAGTACTCGAACGTGTCCCTGGTGAACTTCAACTTCGTCCAGCCGCTCCTGCAGCGCGCCGGCAGGTCGGTGGCGCTCGAGCCCCTGACGATCGTGGAGCGGGCCCTGCTCGCGAACCTGCGGACGCTGCAGTTCTACCGACAGCAGTTCTTCCTCCAGGTGGCCTTCGGCGGCGGCACCCCGCAGCAGCTCCAGCGCCGCGGCGGCTTCTTCGGCGGCACCGGCTTCACCGGGTTCACCGGCACCGGCATCGGCGGCTTCGGCAACATCGGCGGCGTGTTCTTCGGCGGCAACGGCGTGGGGCTGCAGGTCGGTGGCGGCGGCACCGGCGGCTCGGGCTTCGCCGGCGGCGGCGCCGGCAACGTCGGCGGCTTCTACGGCCTCCTGCAGATTCGCCAGCAGATCCGCAACGCCGAGCAGAACCTCTTCGCCCAGGAGCGGGCGCTCGCGCTGCTCGACGCCAATCTCGAGGCGGGCACGGTGGGCCTCGACCAGGTCGACCAGCTGCGGCAGAACGTGGAGACCAACCGGGCGGGCCTCCTCCAGGCGAAGACGACGCTCACCAACACGCTCGAGGCCTACAAGGTCAACGTCCTCTGCCTCCCCTCCGACACGGCGATCGCGCTCGACGAGTCCTTCATCAAGCCCTTCCAGTTCGTGAGCCCCGAGATGCAGGGGCTCCAGAACGACTTCGGCGGCTTCCTCGCCGACTACTCCTTCGGCGAGGAGGAGAACCTGAAGGAGACCGACGACCCCCGCGAGACCGAGGCGCTCCGCGACGCCGAGGAGATCGCCAAGCCAGACGCGAAATCGGAGCCGAAGGACGAGGCGCCGGCGGACGATCCCGGCGACCGGGCCGGGGCAGGCGAGGGCGACGCGAAGGAGGCCGCCGGCCCCGAGGGGGACGACGACACCGAAGCGCGCGAGGACGACGCCGACCGTACGCTCGTCGAGGAGAGCCTCGCCCGCCTGGGAGAGCTGCGGAAGAAGGTCGACGAGCAGGCCGCGGCGGTGGCGGCCGATCTGAAGCTCGCGCGGAGCAACGCCGGCTCGCGGCTGGCGGGCATGCGGCCGACGGAGCGGGAGACCTTCGGCCGGGAGATGAAGCTCCTCGAGGACGACCTCGGCCGGCTCTCCAAGCGGGCCCACGAGGCGGAGGCCGAGATGGAGCGGCTCCGCGACGCCCTCACCGCCGACAACCTCCGCGAGACCTCCGACAAGTTCGTCAAGCTCGTGGCCGACGTCTCCGGGGCCGTCGACGAGATGTCGCTGATCCAGGCCCGGGCCCGGGTGGAGGCGGTGTCGATCGACGTCGAGCCGCTCGACCCCGACGTGGCCTTCGAGATCGCCCGTGCCAACCGGCTCGACTGGATGAACAACCGGGCGGCGCTGGTCGACCAGTGGCGGCTCATCCAGTTCAACGCCATGTCGCTGCTGGCGGGCCTCGACGTCGTCGTCGACGGCGGCGTGAACACCACCGGCAACAACCCGGCCAAGTTCCAGACTCCCACCGGATTCATGTCCGCCGGCGTGCAGTTCGACGCCCCCTTCACGCGGCTCACCGAGCGGAACAACTTCCGCCAGGCGATCCTCGACTACCAACAGGTGCGGCGGCAGCAGATCCAGTACGAGGACCGCATCAAGCTCTCCATCCGACAATCGCTGCGGCAGCTCGAGCTCAACAAGCAGAACCTCGAGACGCAGCGCCGCGCGATGATCGTCGCGATCCGCCGCGTCGACCAGACGCGTCTCACCCTCTCGCAGCCGGCGCCGCCGCTGCCGGCGCCGGGGCCGGACGGGATCGTCGACATCAGCGCCGGTCAGCTCGGGCCCACCGCCACGCTGAACCTGATCTTCGCCTTCAACGACCTCCGCAGCACCCAGGACGCCTTCACGAGCATCTGGATCAACTACTACGCCACGCGGGCGTCGCTGGCGCAGCAGCTCGGCGTGATGCAGCTCACCGAGGACGGGCTGTGGGTGGACGGGCCCTTCGCCTCGGCCGAGCGGGCCAGCGCCGACGAGTGCCCGCTCCCGCCGCCGGTGCCCCAGGAATGGCTCGACCACCTCGACCAGATCGACGCTCCGCCGCCGCTGCCGGTCAAGGCCAACCCCCGCGACGCCACGGTGCGCGGCCGTGGGGATGGCGTCCCGGCGGCCCGCCCCGACGTCCGTGCCGAGCCGATTCCGGCTCCGCAGGGGGAAGGGGAGCCCGAGCCCGCGGCGGAGGAGGCCCCGGAGGAGTCCCGGCTCCTGCCGCTGCGGCTTCCCGGCGTGACCAAGGCCCCGCGGCAGGGCCCGTCGACGTGGACCGCGCGCCGTTCCCAGGCCGGAGCCGCACCCCGCCGGCTAGAATGATCGAACCGCTCCGCGACCACCCGACTTCCCGGCTCCCTTCGCGGGGCCCCCGAAAGATCCGCCGCCATGGCCGACCCCAAGCACGGTCCTGAATCCGCCTCCCCGCCCAAGACCGGCGGAGCCGACGTCGCGGCGATCGCCGGGATCCTCGGCGACCCGACCGCCGACGGCGGGCCGACGCCCGCTCCGCGCCGGCGGCGATTCCCCTGGAAGACGCTGCTGACGCTGTTCGTGCTCGGCGGCAGCGTCGCCGGCGCCCCGTGGGTGCTCGCCAATCTCGGCAAGGGGGGCAGCGCCAATCCGCTGGCCGCGCTGCCGGCCCACGTCGTGGAGCGCGGCCCCCTCACCATCTCCGTCACCGAGGACGGCAGCATGGTGAGCGACGAGAACGTCGACATCGTCTGCGGCGTCGCCGGCGGTGCCACGATCATCTGGCTCATCGACGACGGCGCGAGGGTCACCGAGGGGACGGAGCTGGTGCGGCTCGACAGCTCGAAGCTCTCCGAGGACGTCTCGGCGCAGAAGATCGCGTTCGAGAAGGCGCGGGCGGCCAACATCCAGGCCGAGAAGGACTTCGCCGCCGCGAAGATCGCCGTCGAGGAGTACACCGAAGGGACCTACAAGAAGGAGCTGCGCAAGGCGGAGTCCGACGTGACCGCCGCCAAGGAGCGCCTCCAGTCGACGCGCAACCAGCTCGAACACGGCCAACGGATGTTCCGCAAGGGCTACATCACGCCGCAGCAACTCGACGCGCAGAAGTCGGCGGTGGAGCGGGCGGATCTCGACCTGGGCACGGCGGAGATCGCCCTCGACGTCCTCGAACGCTTCGCCAAGCCGAAGATGATCACGGAGCTGGCCAGCAAGCGCGACGCCACGGAGGCCAAGCGCGACAGCGAGCGGGCGGCACTGGAGCTGGAGAAGGCGAAGCTCGAGCGGCTCACCTCGCAGCTCTCCAAGTGCACCCTCAAGGCCCCCAAGGACGGCCTGGTGATCTACGCCAACGAGCGCAACCGCCAGGCGGAGACGGAGATCAAGAACGGCGCCAAGGTGAACGAGGGGACGACCCTCCTCCGTCTCCCGAATCTCGAGCGCATGCGGGCCGACGTCGAGGTCCACGAGTCGAAGGTGGACAAGATCCGCACCGGGATGCGCGCCCGGATCAAGGTCCAGGGGCGCGAGTTCGAGGGGACGGTGACCCAGGTGGCCAACCGCCCGCAGTCGAACTGGATGTCGACGGCGAAGAAGTACGTCGTCCAGGTGCGCCTCGACGGCGAGCCGGGCGAGGTCCGTCCCGGCGTGACCGCCGAGGTGGAGATCGTCGTCGCCGACCTCAAGGACGTGATCTCGGTGCCGGTGGCCGCGGTGATGGAGAAGCGCGGGCAGTTCTTCTGCGCCGTCCGCAAGGGGGATTCGATCGAGCGACGCAGCGTCGTCCTCGGCATGGGCAACGACAAGCTCGTGGAGATCACCTCCGGCCTCGAGAACGGCGAGGCGGTGATCCTCAATCCGCGGAAGGCCCTGGGAGAAGACGGCACCGAGGAGGCAGGCGGCGGTCCGGGCGGACGGCCGGGCATGGCCGGAGGCCGGGGCCCGGGCGGCCCTGGCGGACCGGGTGCTGGCGGGCCCGGTGGTCCCGGTGGCGGTCCGGGCGGCCGTGGCGGTCCTCCGGCCGGCGGGCCTCCCGCGGGGGGTGCGCCCGGCGGCGGTCAGCCGGGTGGTGGGCCTGGAGGCCGGGGCGCGGGCGGGCCGCCCGCCGGCAAACAGGGCTGACGCCCCGAAGGGGCACGCGCCGTCGCGCGGCTGGCCGGGAAGTGGCCTTCGGCACGGGCAGGATGCGCGGCACGCACGCGCGGGATCAACGCAGGGACACCCTTGAAGCTCTTCCAGCAACTCCGCCTCGGCTTCCGCAGCCTCATGCTGCACAAGCTGCGCTCGGCGCTGGCGGTGCTCGGCATCCTCATCGGCGTCACGGCCGTGATCTGGCTCGTGGCGATGGGCGAGGGGGTGAGCTGGCAGGCCCAGCAGCAGATCAAGGACCTGGGCGCCACGAGCATCATCGTCCGCAGCATCAAGCCGGCGGAGGAGTCGAGCCAGGGCGGGGGCGGCGGCGGCTTCCGCATGGGCATCTCCTACGGCCTCTTGCGGGAGGACTACGACCGCATCGTGACCAACGTCCCCACGATCTCGCGCGCCGTGCCGATGCGCGAGATCAGCCGGGAGGTGCGCTACCGCGAGCAGGCGATCGACGGCCAGGTGATCGCCTGTACGCCCGAGTACTTCGGGATGAACCGGCTCAAGATCGCCCGCGGCCGGGCGCTCTCCGAGCTCGACATGCAGACCTGGGCCAACGTCGTCGTGCTCGCGCACGAGGCGGCGCAGCGCCTCTTCCCCATCGAGGATCCGCTCGGCCGCTCGGTGCAGATCGGGCAGGAGTTCTACGTCGTCGTGGGGATCGCGGCGGAACGGTCCGCCGCGGCGGCGATCGGCGGAAGCCTCGACGCCCGGCAGTACGACCGTGACGTCTACATCCCCCTCTCCACCTTTCGGGCCCGGATCGGCGACCGCGTGTTCACGATCCGCGCCGGATCGACGCAGCTGGAGACGGTGGAGCTGACGCAGGTCACGGCGGTGGTCGACGACATGAAGGACGTCGACGCCACCGCCGACATCATCCGGGGCCTGCTCCAGCGCTACCACAAGCAGCTCGACTACGCCGTCGTCGTCCCCAAGGAGCTCCTCGAGCAGGCGGAGACGCTGCGGGCGATGTTCAACGTCCTCCTCCTCCTCATCGCCGGCATCTCGCTGTTGGTGGGCGGCATCGGGATCATGAACATCATGCTCGCCACCGTCACCGAGCGGACGCGCGAGATCGGCATCCGCCGCGCGCTGGGGGCCACGAAGGGGGAGATCGTCCAGCAGTTCCTCTGGGAGACGGTGGTCCTCTCGGGCACCGGCGGGCTCCTCGGGGTGGTGTTCGGGTTCCTCTGCGGACCCACGGTGACGGCCGTCCGCACCGCCGTGCAGACCTTCCTCCCCGACGTGTGGCGGTCGCTCCCGCCGAACATCCGCAACATCGAGCCGCGGCTGGCCGCCTGGTCGATCGTGGCGGCGTTCGCGATCTCCGTCGGCGTGGGGATCGTGTTCGGGATCTATCCGGCCAGGCGCGCGGCGAACATGGATCCGATCGAAGCGCTGCGTCACGAGTAGCAGGAAGGCACAGGCGCCATGGCGGCAGCACCGGGGCGGGACGTGGTGGCGGCGATCCGCGGCGTCTCCAAGATCTATTCACTCGGCGGCCACGAGGTGAAGGCCCTCGACGACGTGTCGATCGAGTTCCGCCAGGGGGATTACGTCGCCATCATGGGCTCGAGCGGCTCGGGGAAGAGCACGCTGCTCAACGTCCTCGGCTGTCTCGACCGCCCCACCTCGGGGCAGTACATCCTCGCCGGCCAGGACGTGGCGGTGATGGACGACGAGACGGTGTCGCGCATCCGCGGCCGCTACCTCGGCTTCATCTTCCAGTCGTACAACCTCATCCAGCAGCTCTCCGTGGTGGAGAACATCGAGGTGCCCCTCTCCTACCAGCGGCCGCCGATGCCGGGGGGGAAGGAACGGTGTCTCAAGCTCGCCGAGCTCGTCGGGCTCTCGAAGCGCCTCGGCCACCGCCCCACCGAGCTCTCCGGCGGCCAGCAGCAGCGCGTGGCGATCGCCCGGGCGCTGGTCAACAACCCCCACGTGATCCTCGCCGACGAGCCGACGGGAAACCTCGACACGGCGACCAGCCACGAGATCATGGATCTCCTCGACGCCCTCAACAAGGCGGGGCGGACGATCGTGATGGTGACGCACGAGAACGACATCGCCGAACGGGCCCGGCGCATCGTCCGGCTCCGCGACGGCCGTATCGAGTCGGTGGCCGAGGTCCGGCCGTGAGCCCGGCCTAGCCGCCGCGTTTGCGGCGCGCGGAGCGGATCAGGCATCCCACCGGGGCGGTCTCGGGCGTCTCGGGCGTGCCTCCGGAGAGGATCGCGTCGACCG
>CAWUOA010000117.1:0-9175 GCA_963923225.1 uncultured Planctomycetaceae bacterium | reverse complement strand
GGAGGTGGTGCCAGCCGTAGCGGCCCTCGTCGCAGATCCACCACTTGTTGACGTGCGGGTTCTCGCGCGGCTTGAGCCGGTAGACGGTGTCCTGGTTGTGCTCGGTGGTGATCGAGCAACCGGCGGAACAGCCGCCGCAGACGTTGGCCTCGCGCTTCAGGAACCACACGCGCTGCTGGTAGAGGAAGTCCTTGTCGCCCAGGGCACCGACCGGGCAGAGGTCGACGACGTTGCCGGAGAGCTTGTTGTCGAGGGGGAAGCCGGGGAAGACGTCGATCTCCTCCTTGGCTCCGCGGTTGACGACCATCAGCTCGCTCGTCCCCGCCACCTCGCGCGTGAAGCGGACGCAGCGCGTGCACATGATGCAGCGGTCGACGAACAGCGTCACGGTCGGGCCGACGTCGCGGCGGCGGCTGTGGAAAGGATTGAGGTCGGTGCGGCGCTCCGCCTGGCCGTGCTCGAAGTGGTAGTCCTGGAGGAGGCACTCCCCGGCCTTGTCGCAGATCGAGCAGTCGATCGGGTGGTCGATGAGCAGCGCCTCCTCGACCCGGGCCCGGCTCTCCTTGACGAGCGGAGTGTCGGTCACGATCACCGTCCCGTCCTTGACCGGCGTCTGACAGCCGGGAACGAGCTTGGGCATCATCGTGATCTTGCCGGTGGCGGCGTCGCGCGAGCCGGTCTCGACGAGGCACATCCGGCAGCTGGCGACCACCGACAGGCCCTTGTGCCAGCAGTAGTGCGGGATCTCCACCCCCGCGCGGCGCGCGGCCTCGATGCAGTTGAGCCGTTCGTCGGCCCCGATCTCGATCTCCGTTCCGTCGACGATGACTGTGGGCATGGGATTCGGCGTGGGTGTCAGTGGGCTGCGACGATCGGCAGGGCGGGGACGGGGTCGGTGACCATCCAGCCGGTCGGGTTGGTGCGCTTGATGTAGTCCTCGAACTCGCCGCGGAACTTCTTGATGGCGTTCTTGATGGGCCAGGCGGCGCCGTCGGCGAGGCCGCAGATGGTCGAGCCGGGCATCATGCCCATCGTGTTGCCGATCTCGGCGAGGAGGTCGAGGTCGCGGAGACGGCCCTTGCCGGCCCGGATGCGCTCGAGCATCCGCAGCGACCAGGCGGTGCCCTCGCGGCAGGGGGTGCACTGCCCGCACGACTCGTGGGCGAAGAAGCGGCAGGAGTTGTGGAGGAAGTCGACGATGCTCGTCGTCTCGTCGATGACCACCACCGCCGCGGTGCCCAGGCCGAGGCAGCCGACCTTGCCCGGGCCGGCGAAATCGAGCGGAGTGTCGAGCTCCGCCTCGGTGAGCAGCCCCATCGAGATGCCGCCGGGGATCACCGCCTTCGCCTTCCGCCCTTTCCAGACGCCGCCGCCGTGGCGGTCGATGAGCTCGCGGGCGGTGATGCCCAGGGGGGCCTCGTAGCAGCCGGGCCGCTCCACGTGCCCCGAGAGGCAGTAGAGCTTGGGGCCGTAACTGCCGGGGTCGCGGGGGTTGTTCGGATCGGCCGGCACGCCGATCGAGCGGAACCAGTCGACGCCGCGGCGGGCGATCTGCGAGACGCAGGCCATCGTCTCGATGTTGTTGACCACCGTCGGCTTGCGGAAGAGCCCTTCGATGGCCGGGAACGGCGGCTTGATGCGTGGCCAGGCCCGCTTCCCCTCCAGGCTCTCGATGAGCCCGGTCTCCTCGCCGCAGATGTAGGCGGCGGCGCCGCGATGGAGCCAGATGTCGAGCGAGAAGCCGCTGCCGCGGATGTTCTTGCCGAGGTAGCCCGCCGCGTAGGCCTCGTCGATCGCCCCCTGCAGGCGGTGCCAGGCCTTGGGGTACTCGTAGCGGAGATAGAGGTAGGCGGTGGAGGCCCGCGTGGCGAAGGAGGAGAGGATGATCCCCTCGATCACCTGGTGCGGGTCGTCCTCCATGAGGATCCGGTTGTTGAACGTCCCCGGTTCGCTCTCGTCGGCGTTGATGCAGAGGTAGATCGGCCCGGGATGGTCCTTGGGGAGGAACGTCCACTTGAGTCCGGTGGGGAAGCCGGCGCCGCCGCGGCCGCGGAGGCCCGAGGACTTCACCAGCTCGACGACGTCGGCGGGCTGCTTCTCGGCCAGGAGCCGCTCGAGCGGGGCGTACCCGCCGCGCGACTTGTAGCTGGCGATCGTGTGACCGTCGGGAACGCCGACGGCTTCGAGGAGGACGGGCTGATGGGTCGACATGTCAGGTGGCCCTCGGACGCGGCTTCGCCAGCTCGGCCTCGGCCGTCTCGGGCGTCATGTTCTTGAGGAGGTCGTCGTTGGCGAGGATGCAGGGGGCGAAGTCGCAGGCGCCGAGGCACTCCGCCGGCTCGATCGTCAGCTCGCCGTCGGGGGTGGTGCCGTAGGGCTCGATTCCCTTGCGACGGCAGAGATGGTCGAGGAGTTCGTCGCCGCCGCGCAGCGCGCACGACACCGAGCGGCAGACGAAGGCCCGTACCTTGCCGTGCGGCTTCGCCTGGTGGAAGAACTGGTAGAAGGTGAGCGTGTCCTGGACCTCGGCCGGCGCCAGCCCCAGCACCGCCGCGATCTCCACGACCGCTTCGAGGGGAACGTGCCGCAGTTCGGCGTTGACGATGTGGAGCGCGGGAAGGGTGAGGGCGCGGCGGTTGGGATACCGGGGCGCGAGGGCCTCGATCTTCGCCACCATCTCGTCGGTGAGGATTTTGCGGGGAGCGATCATGGGGCTTACCTGTCGAGTTCGGCGGCGATGATGTTGAGGCTGCCGAGCACGGCCACCACGTCGGAGAGGGTGTGGCCGCGGATGAGCCGGGGGAAGAGCGAGAAGTGGAGCACCGACGGCGGCCGGCAGCGGGCCCGGTAGGCGTTGTCGCTCCCGTCGCCGACGACGTAGAAGCCGAGCTCGCCGTTGGGCGCCTCGATGGCGGCGTACGACTCCTCGTGGGGGACCTCGAAACCTCGGTTGGCCATCGAGAGCTCGAAGTGGGTGATCGTCCCTTCGATCGTCGAGTAGACCTGCCACTTCGACGGGCGGGCGACGCGTTCGTCCATGGCCACGTTGACGTCGCCGGAGGGGATGTTCTCGATGGCCGCGTTCAGGATCCGCAGGCTCTCGCGCATCTCCTCCATGCGGACGAGGTACCGGGCGTAGCAGTCGCCGGCGGTGGCGCAGCAGACCTTGAAGTCGTAGTCGGCGTAGGCGAGATAGGGCTCGTCCTTGCGCAGGTCGCGGGTCACGCCGCTGGCCCGGGCGACGGGGCCGGTGGCACCGCGGTCGATCGCCTCCTCCTTGGAGAGCACCCCCACCCCCTTGGTGCGGTCGACGAAGATGCGGTTCCGCGTCAGGAGCCGCTCCATGTCGTCGAGCGTCTTGGGGAAGGTGCGGAGGAAGGTGCGGATCTTCTCGATCACCAGCGGCGTGAAATCCTGCGAGACGCCGCCGACGCGCGTGTAGCTGTTGGTGAACCGCGCCCCGCAGAGGGTCTCGAAGATGTCGTAGATCACCTCGCGCTGGTAGAAGCCGTAGAGGAAGAAGGTGAAGGCGCCCGTGTCGAGGCCGACGGCGCCGTTGCACAGCAGGTGGTCGCTGATCCGGGCCAGCTCGGCCACGATGGTGCGGATCACCTTGCAACGCGGTGTGAGCTCGATCCCCAGGAGCGTCTCCACGGCGTGGTGCCAGGCGACGTTGTTGGCCATCGGGGAGATGTAGTTCATCCGGTCGGTGACCGTCACGTACTGGTTGTAGGTGAGGTGCTCGCCGATCTTCTCGAACCCGGAGTGCAGGTATCCCATCTCGGGCATGGCGTCGACGACCCGCTCCCCCTCGAGCGTCAGCACCAGTCGCAGCGTGGTGTGCGTGGCGGGATGCTGGGGGCCGAAATTGAGCGTCCAGTGATAGTCCTCCACGCGGGCCGAGGCCGGCGGGCGGGGACGCGCGTCGTGATCGGGGGCGATCGACATGGCGGACGACTCGGTCGGGGGTGGGAAGGAGCGGATCGGGGAAGGACGGGGCGAGCGCGGCGGGGCGAAGGGGGGACGGTTCAGCCCTCGTCGCGGGTGAGGACGGGGAAGTTGTGCCGTTCACCGCGGCCCTGCAGCGGATAGTCCTTGCGGAGCGGATGGGCGGAGAACTCCTCGGGCATCAGGAGCCGCCGGAGGTCGGGATGGCCGGCGAAGCGGATGCCGAACATGTCCCACACCTCGCGTTCGAGCCACTCGGCCGACTTCCAGATGTCGACGACGCTCCGCACGGTGGGCTCGGGATCGTCGACGAACGTGCGGACCGTGAGGCGCCGGCCGGTGGCGGTGTCCGTGAGGAGCCACACCAGACCGTAGCGCCGCTTGGCACCACGGTATTCGAGGTAGTCGACGCAGGTGACGTCGACGAGGAGATCGAAGCCCTCCTCGCGGAGCGCCGCGAGGAAGCGGTGGGCCTCCGCCTCCGGCACCACCACGCGCTGCTGGCCGCGGAACGACGACGTTTCGAGACCGGGGAATCGGGCGCGGAGCGCCTCGAGGCCGTCGGCGGAGGGAGGGGAATCGTTCATCGTGCTCGTCCT
Organism: uncultured Planctomycetaceae bacterium; assembly: GCA_963923225.1. Taxonomy (GTDB): domain Bacteria; phylum Planctomycetota; class Planctomycetia; order Pirellulales; family UBA1268; genus QWOP01. Next base: position 4,628 of record CAWUOA010000117.1, on the reverse strand, counting down.
GGGCGGGCGGCAGGCGGGTGGAGGGAATCCGGGAGGGCTTCGTCGCGGACCGGGGGCGTCAGGACCGGTGGAAACGCAGGTCACGCTGGATGACGGGGTTGCGGGCGGCGTCGATGGCGAGCGGACCGGCGATCTCGACCAAGGCGCGCTTGCGCTGTTGGCGCTCGTGCGTGCCGAACTCCCGCCCGGTGATCGTCCCCTCCCGCTGAATCTTGTCCTGGAGGTCGATGATCGCCTGGATGAGCTGTTCGGGCCGCGGCGGACAGCCGGGGACGTACATGTCGACCGGGATGAAACGGTCGATTCCCTGGACCACCGCGTAGGTGTCGAAGACACCGCCGGAACTGGCGCAGGCACCCATCGAGATGCACCATTTCGGCTCGTGCATCTGCTGCCAGATCCGTTGCAGCACCGGCAGCATCTTCATGACGACGCGGCCGGCGACGATCATCAGGTCGCACTGCCGCGGGCTGAACCGGAACACCTCGGCGCCGAAGCGGGCGAGGTCGTGCTTCGACGCGCCGGTGGCCATCAGTTCGATGCCGCAGCAGGCGGTGGCGAAGGGCATCGGCCACAGGCTGTTCTTGCGGCACCAGTTGGCCAGCTCGTCGAGGCGGCTGACGACCACGTTTTCCGGAAGGTTCAGCGCCACTTGAACACCCCTTTGCGCCAGTCGTAGGCGAAACCGATCACCACCAGGGCGATGAACGCCATCGCTCCCGCGAACACGATGCCGCGTCCGGAGACGAGGCCCCCGCCCACCGCCGCGTCGATGCCGGCCGCGGAGCGGCTGGCCACGGCCCAGGGATAGAGGAAGAGCAGTTCCACGTCGAACACCAGGAACGTGATCGCCACCAGATGGAAGCGGACGTCGAACCGCCGCCTGGTGTCGTGGACGGGGTCCATGCCGCTCTCGTACGGCATCTCCTTGACCCGGCTGGTGCGCCCGCGGGGGCCGACCAGACCGGCGCCGACCACCAGGCCGACCGAGACCGCCGCCGCGATGGCGACGAAGAGCAGGACGGGGAGGATCGCTTCCATGGGGAGCTGGCGCGGTCGCTGGGGTTGGGGGGCGGCGGAGTGGCGGCGTCCGGGCCGACAGCCCCGTCCGGGGCATTCGCGACAGGACGGCCGGATTCGGACTTCGTGAAATCCTTCACGAAGTCCGGTCTGAAAAAAGCCGGAGGGATCTCCGGCTCGGTTCAGACCGGGTTTTCCGGTCGGCAAAGCCATGACGGGCGGGGCGCCGGACCAAGTTATAACGTCCCGAGGGGATGCCGACGAGAAGGGCTCCCCGCCCTGAGCCCGGCCCCGGTTTCCCGCCGGAATCCGACCTCGTCGACCCTGTCCCGGGCGGGGCCCGGCCCGGAGCCGCCGAACGTCGCTCCCCCGGGCCGCCGGTCGGGATGCTCGTCCCGCTCGTCAAAAGTTGCCCAAACTGAAGCCGACGTAGGCGCCCCAGGGGCCGACACCGATCGACATCCCGCTGCCGACATGGCCGTTGGAGAAAGGCGGGCTTCCCTGGCTCCCGCCGCCGGATCCGCTCCGGTAGGGGGAGTAGGAGGGGGAAGCGCTCAACTGGGCCGTGGCTGCGGCGGAGGCCTTGGCGGTGGCTTGGCGATTGGCGTCGGCGGCGGCGACCAGTTCGCCGCGGCCTTCGTCGAAGCGGGCCTGCCGGTCGCGGAGCGCTCCCCGAGCCTGTTCGATCTTCTGCAGTTCCATCGCCAACTGCCCCGCCGACATCTCGACCACGTTCGGCACGTCCTTGAGGACCTCCGACCGCTTCCTCTCCGACATCGCCGAGAGGTACTGACCGACCCACGCCCGCGCCTCGCGGGCCTCGGGGGTGTCCATCACCTTGAACTTCGCCTCGAGGTCGTCGAGGAGGTACTCGAGCTCCCGCGACGACATCCGCATCACCTTGTCGTTGAAGCCGGCCTTGATCCGCTGGACCTCCCGAGGCGAGTAGATCGTCTGCGTGGAGAGCCATTCCCCCAGCTCGAAGATCGCGCGGCGCCAGCGCGGGCTCTGGAGGAGCTCGCTCTTGGCGGCCAGGTCGTCCTGGGCGTCGGCGGACGCCCGGTCGTCATCCGCGGCGGAAATGGCGGCGGGGCGAATCACGGCCCACGTGCCGCTCAACGCGAGCGCGAGACAGAGAACACGGAGGATCGTTCGCCGCGCGGCGGCATCGACGGTGCGGGTCGTCATTCGGTCGGCCTCCCTGGCTTCCGGGTCATCGTCATCGTGGTCGGTGCGGCATGTTCGTCGTCCGGGGAGGCGGGGAGCGACTGGAACGTGCAGCCGTCGGCGCCGTCGTAGACGTAATGGTTGATGGTGCGGGTGAGGCGGCCGTCGGGGAGCACCGACATCGTCCGCGACACCCACGTGCCGTTTTCGAGCGTCCAGACCGCCTCGGAGCGGCCCCCCTCGTCGTCGAACGACCAGGAGCGGATCTGCCGCGTGAGCGGGTCCCAGCCGATGCGCTGGGTGAGGACCTTCGACGGGCCCCCGTCGGGCAGCGTGAGACGCGTTTCGCGGAGGAGAAACGTGTGGGCGGGATTCCAGCGGACCTTCATCTCCACCGCGGGAACCGGCTTTCCATCCTCGCGGGTGCCGTGCACCTCGACCGCCCAATCCCCCTCGAGCCAGCCGAGGGCCTCGAGCGTGCTCGCGGTCTCCGGCGGATCGGTGCGCCATTCGCGGAGGCTCGCCAGCTTCCAGCCGTCGTCGCCACGGACCCAGGTCGCCGAGAAGCGGCCATGATGCGCGACCGACGAGCCCGGGGGGGTGACGACGACCGTGCCGTCCTCGATCGCCACGTCCTCGTCGACGACCCGCACGGAGAGGTCGTCGATGCGGAAGGCCGGGCGCGTTTCACCCTCGGCGAGGGGCGCGAGCCCCTCGGCGGCGTCACGGCCGAGGGTCACGTTGCCCATGTCGTCGATGATGTCGCCGTCGGCGGTCCACATTCCCTTCACCGCCTCGGCGTCACCCCGGTCGAGGGCGTTCTTGTAGGCGAGGGACGCGGCCTTCACGGCGGCGGCCGCATCGGAGCCCCCCGCGGTGCGCCCGGCCGTCGCGGGGGCGGGCTGGGCGACAGGCGCCGGCCGGCGGGCGGGACCCTGGGCGACGGCGTCCCGCGGGGCGGTGCCGGTGCCTGCCCCGGCCACGACTGCGAGGAGGGCGAGGAATCGGCAGCGGCGGCTGCGAGCGGAGGTGAGTCGGCGCATGAAACGTTGGCTCACGGGAAGGACGTTCGGAGGGGGGGCGGACGGGTCCGAAGCGGACGGCCACCCGATTTCCAATCGTACCACGCTCCGTGCCGCCGTCGGCGGGGAAGGGAGGGCTGGCCGGCTGTCCGGTCTGCTAGTCTGGGGACACCTATGGCCGATCCGCTCGCCACGCTCGCCGCCCTGGTCCGCCGGCCGAGCGTCAATCCGATGGGCCGTGACGTCTCGGGCCCCGAGTATCTCGAGGGCCGGGTCACCGACTACCTGGTGCAGCGGTTCGCCGCCGCCGGGATTCCGTGGGCCCGCCAACCGGTGTCGCCGGGCCGTGACAACGTCCTGGCCCGGCTCGAGGCGACCCTGCCGGGGGCCCCCACGCTCCTCTGGGACGCCCACCAGGACACCGTGCCGGTGGAAGGGATGACGATCGATCCGTTTCTGCCGCTGGTCCGGGAGGGCCGCCTCCAGGGACGCGGGGCGTGCGACGTGAAGGGGGGCATGGCGGCGATGCTCGTCGCGCTCGATCGGCTCCACCGCTCCGATCGGCCGCGGCCGGTCACGATCCTCTTCACGGCGACGGTCAACGAGGAGTTCGGGTTCTCCGGGGCCCGGGCCATCGCCTCGCTGTGGGGTGACGCTTCCCCCGGGGCAGGTGACGGGCCGGCTCGGGCGCTCGCCGGAGGCCGGCCGGTGGCGGCGATCGTCGCCGAGCCGACCGGCCTCGACGTCGTCGGCATGCACAAGGGGGCGGTGCGGTGGCGGATCGTCGTGGGGGGGCGGGCCTGCCACAGCTCCTTTCCGGAACGGGGCGAGAACGCCATCTATCAGGCCGCGCGAGTGGCGTTGGCGATCGAAGGGATCGCCCGCGAGCTCCTGGCCCGCTCTCCGGACCATCCCTGCGGCCCGCCGACGCTCAGCCTGGGAACGATCCGCGGCGGGTTCGGCGTGAACCTCGTCCCCGACCGTGTGGTCCTCGAACTCGACCGGCGGCTGGTGCCGGGCGAGACACCGCAGGAGGCTCGCGCCGAAATCATCCGCCGCGTGGCCGACGCCTGCCCGGGGGCGGCGATCGAGCACGAGGAGCCGTTCGTCGCGCATCACGGGCTTCCGGCCGGCGGCGCGGAGATCGTGGTGGCCGGCCGCCGCCTGGCCGACAGGCTCGGCGAGGCGGTCCGAGGGCATGGCGGCGAGAGCGTCGGCCGGGCGGCGCGTTACGGCACCAATGCCAGCATCTACGCCGCGGCCGGCGTGCCGACGGTGGTCTTCGGCCCCGGGTCGATCGAGCAGGCGCACACCGCCGACGAATGGATCGACGTCGCCGAACTCGACATCGCCGCCGCGGCGCTGGTCGACGCGGCGCTGTGAGAGCGCGGACGAGACTCACGCTCGTCCGCGCTCACG
>CAWUOA010000116.1:0-9238 GCA_963923225.1 uncultured Planctomycetaceae bacterium | reverse complement strand
ATGGGCGGTGGCATGGGTGGCGGCATGGGCGGCGGCATGGGTGGTATGGGCGGCGGCATGGGCGGTATGGGCGGCGGCATGGGTGGCATGGGTGGCGGCATGGGTGGCATGGGCGGCGGCATGGGAGGCATGGGTGGCGGCGGTATGGGCATGGGAGGCTTCTGCTGGGTCGCCCGCGAGGTCTATGGCGTCGACGATCCCCGCTGGATGACGTTCCGCGCCTGGATGAAGTCCGAGGCCCCGGCCTGGCTCCACGACCTCTACGCCGCGGAAGGCGAGCGATTCGCCGCCTGGCTGCACGATCGGCCGCAGGCGAAGGCGGTGGTCCGCGGCATGATGGACGCCGTCATCGAGACCCGTTCCGCCACGGCCCGCTGACGGTCCCCACGATGCCCACCTTCGGAGTGATCCTCGCCGCGGCGGGCCAGAGCAGCCGCTTCGGCGACACCCACTACAAGAAGCCGTTCGCGCCGCTGGCCGGCCGCCCCGTCTGGCTCCACTCCGCCGAGAAGTTCCTCGAGCGGAGCGACGTCAAGCAGGTGGTGATCGTGGTGGCGCCGGAGGATCGGGAATCGTTCCTCGACAAGTTCGGGGCGAACCTCGCCTTCCTCGGGGTCACGCTCGCCGAGGGGGGAAGCCACCGGGCCGAGTCGGTCCGCCGTGGATTGGCGAAACTCGACCCCTCGATCGACACCGTCGCCATCCACGACGCGGCCCGCCCCTGCATCGCCGGGCCATGGATCGACGCCGTCTTCTCCGCCGGTGCCCGCACGGGGGCGGCGATCCTGGCGATTCCCGTGGTGGGCACGCTCAAGCGGGTCGGCGCCGACGGCACGATCACCGAAACCGTCGATCGCACCGGGCTGTGGGAGGCGCAGACGCCGCAGGTCTTCTCGCGCCGGGTGCTGGAGGAGGCGTTCGCCCGCCAGGGCGACGGTCAGCCCACCGACGAGGCGGCGCTGGTGGAGTCGGTCGGCCAGAAGGTGACCGTGGTCCGCGGGTCGCCGGTGAATCTCAAGATCACGTCGCGCGAGGATTTGACGCTCGCCGAGCAGGCGCTCAAGGCGCTCCCCCGACCGAAGCTCTCCGGCCCCTCCCATCCCTTCGCCGACGACGGCTTGTGGCGGTAGCCCCCGTGCCCGCCCGGTGACTCCGCGATCCCGACGGCCCACCCGCCACGGAAGCCTCCCCGATGCCCGCCGACCTCCTCGCCGATTTCGAAGCCCGCGGCCTCGTCCACCAGTCGACCGACCCCGCCGCCCTGCGGCAGTGGCTCGGAACGCCCGGCCGCCGCGTCTACGCCGGCTTCGACCCGACGGCCGACAGCCTCCACGTCGGGCACCTGGTGGCCCTGATGCTCCTGCGCCGCGTCGCCTCGACGGGCCACGAGCCGGTGGCCCTCGTCGGCGGGGCGACGGGGATGATCGGCGACCCCAGCGGCCGCAGCGAGGAGCGGAACCTCCTCTCGGCCGACGAGTTGGCGGCGAACGTCGCCGGCGTCGAGCGGCAGATCCGCGGGATCCTCGAGTCCGCCGGCCAGCCGGTCCACGTCGTCAACAACGCCGACTGGATGCGCGGCGTCGGGTATCTCGAGTTCCTCCGCGACGTCGGCAAGCACGTGCCCCTCTCGCAGATGCTCGCCAAGGATTCGGTGAAGAGCCGGCTCGACCGCGACGGCGGCCTCTCCTACACCGAGTTCAGCTACATGCTGCTCCAGGCCTGGGACTTCGTCCACCTCTCCGATTCGCTCGATTGCCGCCTGCAGATCGGCGGGAGCGACCAGTGGGGCAACATCACCGCCGGGATCGAGCTCGGCCGCCGCCTCCGCTCCCGCGACCTCCACGGCATCACCTGCCCGCTGCTGGTGAAGTCGGACGGCACGAAGATGGGGAAGACCGCCTCCGGCGCGGTCTGGCTCTCGCCGCGGCGCACGAGCCCCTACCGCTTCTACCAGTACTGGATCAACCTCGAGGACGAGGACGCCGGACGCTGCCTCCGCCGCCTCACCTCGGCGTCGCGGGAGGAATGGGAGGCCCTCGACGCCGCGCGGCAGGCCAATCCAGCCGCCCGCGAGACGCAGAAGCGCCTCGCCGAGGAGCTCACGCGACTGGTCCACGGCGACGCGGGCCTCGCGGCGGCCCGGCAGGCGACGGCGGTGTTCTTCGGCGCCGAGATCGGCGGCCTCGACGACTCCCAGCTGGCGGAGATCTTCGCCGACGTGCCGAGCTGCGAGTTTCCCAGATCGGCCCTCGACGGCGAAGGGCTCGCGCTCGTCGAGGCGCTGGTGCGGACGAAGCTCGCCGCCACCAATTCCAAGGCCCGGCAGACGATCGAGCAGGGCGGGGCGTACGTCAACAACCGGCGCGAGGCCGACGTCGCCCGCCGGCTTTCCTCCACCGATCTCGCCGGGGGGAGCACGCTCGTCCTGCGGTCCGGCAAGAAGTCGTACGCGGTCGTCCGCTTCGTCTGACGCGGGAGCCCGGAGCGTCCCGGCAAGTCCCGCCGCCTTGCCCTGATTGCCTTGACTCCGCGGGCCGCGCACGGCTATCCCCCCGGGATGATGCACCGTACGACGAGCCGCCGCAGGAGTTCCGCCATGACCCGCCCGCCCGAATCCCCTTCGGCCGGCCTGCCGGCGACGCTCCTCCTGGCCCTCCTGGCAGGCTTCGCCCCCCCGTGCGTCGCCGCCGACGGCGGTGACGAGCCGGCCGAGACGAAGACCGCGACGTCGATCGAGGACCGGCTCGCCATCGGCCTCAAGGCGCGTCGCCCCGAGGACGTGGCCTGGCTCGAGCGGGTCGCCGGGATGGTGCGCGAGGGAAGGCTGCCGGCCAAGGTGGTCGACTCGACCTACCTCTGGGCGCAGCGCCGCCGCCAGGCCTATCCGTTCCCGTCGTTCCGTCGGGCCCTCGAGCTCCAGGCGGGTCGGCTGGGGATCGAGATCGAGTGACGGCCGCGTCTCACTCGCTCGGGAGCCCCAGCGCCGCACGGATCCGCCCGTCGCCGAGCGAGCCGGCGACGAAGGCGGCGCCGGTGAAGTCGTGGCGATGGCTGTGGCCGCCCGGCACCGCGACGGCCACGGCGCCCGCGGCCACCGCCGCGCGACACCCGGCCTGCGAATCCTCGAGGACGAGCATCCGCTGCGGGGCCACGCCATGCCGGGCAGCCGCCGCGAGGTAGATCTCCGGATGGGGCTTCCCCTCGCGGACGTCGTCGCAGGTGAGGACGAAGCGCATCCGCGGGAGCAGCCCGACGCGTCCGAGGACGTCGGTGGCGAAATCGGGGCCGCTGCTGGTGGCGACGCCGTAGGGAATCCCGTGGCGGTCGAGGGCGTCGAGGAGGGCCACCGCCCCCGGCATCGGCGCCAGGCGCGTGTCGAGGAGCGAGAGAAAGATCTCCTTCGTCTCGGCGGCGAGTCCTTCGACGGTGTCGTCGAGCGAGTGCCAGTCGATCATGATCCGCAGCGAGACCTGCTGCGGCCGCCCCATCATCCGGTCGAGGAGCTCGGGCTCGAACGGCTTCCCGCGGCGGCGGAGGAGCTCCGTGCCGACGTCCTGGTAGAGCTCCTCGGTGTTGACGAGCAGGCCGTCGAGGTCGAAGGTCACGCGGCGGGGCGCGTCCGGTCCGTCGGGGGCTTCCTGGGTGTCGTTCATGGTGCCGGCGGGGAGGGGTCGAGACGGTACACAGCATAGCCGCCGGCGACGTGGAGCGGCTCGACCGGCAGCGGGAAGGGCTCGAGCGGATTGACCGGCACGATCACGTGGTCCGCACCGTACTTCCGCGCCGCCTCGAGGAGTCGCTCGCCGCCCAGGGCCGCGGTGCTCGACACGAGCGACTTGAGCGAGCCATCGACGGAGAAGCAATCGACGATGCGCTGCCGCCACTCGAGGATCGCCCGTGGATCCTGGGGGACGTTCTTCCAGCAGACCACCTCCCGGCGAGCGGCGTGCCAGTGGAAGGAGCTCGCGCCGCGGGGGGTGAGGAAGCAGGCGTCGGGGGGGGTGTTCTCACGGACCCAGGCGCAGATTTTCTGCCAGGCCGGCGTTTGCACCGTCTTCTCCGAACGGGCCACGAGCCCCGTCCGCCCCGGCAACGGCCAGTGGCGGCTCTCGAAGGCGAGATCGACGGCCAGCATCGCCGCCACGGCGGCCAGCGCCCACCGGCGTCGACCGGTCCCGCCGAGCACGCCCGCGGGACCCGCGAGCGCCCCCGCCGCGGCCAGCGCCAGGCCCAATGGCACGACGCCGTCGGCGAGCCTGAACCAATAGAAGCGGAGGAGGCCGTAGGCCGTGGCGGGGGCGACCGTCTCCAGGAGCGAGACGCCCAAGCCCGCGATCGACACCCCCACCGACGCGGCGACGAAGGCGGCCATCCGGCGGCCGGATGCCGACGGCGACGACGGGAGGAGGAGCCACCAGGCGATCACCGCGAGCACGTGGCGGGCCACCATCCCGTCGGCGAAGGTGCGCACCAGCAGGTGGTGTGGCAGACGCTCGACGACGTACACCATCGCCGCGCGGGCCCGCTCGTCGGCAGTGGCGCCGACGGAGAGGCCGAGGGCGGGGAGCAGGCCGATCGCGGCCAGGGCCAGCCCCGCCGCGAGGCCGGCGAGGAGACGCGGAGTGACGGCGAGCCGCGCAGGCGCGGCTCGCCACGTGGCCGCCGCGGCCGCGACGAAGGCCAGCATCCCCCAGCCGCCGACGAGCGGATGGAAAGCGGTGGCCGCGCCGAACGCGACCCAGGCCGCCACCGGCAGGCCCCTGGCGAACCAGCCCGCCCCCGCGGCCACCAGCGCCCAGGCGAAGACCTTCGCTTCGCAGCCGCCGATGACCCACTCCCCTGCGGCGGTCGTCTGCCGGACGGCCAGCGAGAACAGCGCCGCCGCAACCAATCGCCAGCCGCGCGACGGCAGGACCGCCGACGCGGCGAAGGTGAACCCGGCCGCGAGGGCGAGCCAGCCGGCGATGCGCCCGATCCAGGCGGCCTCCCCGAGCGGCAGGGCCGTCGCCAACGGCCCCAGCAGCGTCGAAAAAACACCGTGCGCCTCCCGCGACTCGAGAAAGAAGTCGCCGGCGAGCCAGGTCGGATCGTGGCCGTGCCGGGCCCGGGTGAGGTAGTGGGCCTCGTTGGTGTCGGGGGTCGGCCAAGCGCCGGCGGCGGCGAAGAGGAGCGTCACGAGGAGCAACTCGACCAGCGCCCCTGCCGGCCCTCCGCCACGCACGAGCCCGGTCTCCTCCTTCGCGGTTCCCGCTGCGGTGCTTTCCACGCCTGCCACCCCGGTTCTATAACCGGCCCGAAAACGCCTCGGGCTCCCACGCCGACACCTGCACAGGATACCCCGCCCCGATGACCACTCCCGCCCCGACTCGGGCCGCGCTCCTCCGCCGGCTCGTCGCCGAGGGGACGATTGCCATTCCCGGAGCCCCGCTGGCGCTGGTCGCCAAACTCGTGGAACGGGAGGGTTTCCCGGCGATGTACCTCTCGGGCGCGGCGTTTTCGGCGGGCATCCATGGCGTCCCCGACATCGGCCTGACGACCCTCGAGGATCTGGCCCGGCAGACGCGGATCCTCTCCGCCGCCGCCGACCTCCCGCTGGTCGTCGACGCGGACACCGGCTTCGGCGGCCCGCGCGACGTGGAGGAATGTGTCCGCGTCCTCGAGGAGGCCGGGGCCTCCGCGATCCAGCTCGAGGACCAGCAGGGGGCGCCCAGCGGAGCGGGGGGCACGAAGCGCTGCGGCCACCTCGCCGGGAAGCGCATCATCGACGGCGCGAGCATGTGCGAGAAGATCGCCGCGGCGCGGGCCGGGTGCCGCTCCCCCGACACCGTGATCATCGCCCGCACCGACGCCCGCGGCGTCGCCGGGCTCGACGAATGCCTCGCCCGAATGGCGGCCTACCGCGATGCGGGGGCCGACTGGCTCTTTCCCGAGGCTCCCCGCGACCGGGAGGAGTTCGCCACGATCGGCCGGGAGTTCGGCGGGGAATGCCCGCTGCTGGCCAACATGACCGAGTTCGGCGTCGGCCCGCTGCTCACCGTCGACGAACTGGCCGACCTGCGGTTCGCCGCCGTCCTCTTCCCGGTGACGCTTCTCCGCGTGGCGATGCAGGCGATGCACGCGGCGCTGGCGGTCATCGCCGACGAGGGGACCCAGTCGAGTCTCCTCGACCTGATGCAGTCGCGCGAGGAGCTCTACGACCTGCTCGACTACGATCCCGCCCGGCCCGAGGAGTGGATCGCGACCCACCGCCCCGACTCGAGCGCCCCCGGAGCCCCACGCCCATGACCGCACCCACCCCCGGCACCGAGTTCGCCCGCGGCCTGGCCGGCGTCGTCGCCGGCAGGACGGCGATCTGCTCGCTCGACGGCGACCTCCGCTACCGCGGCTACTCCATCGGCCCCCTCGCCGAGGCGGGCGACTTCGAGGACGTGGCCTTCCTCCTCCTCCACGGCGATCTCCCCACCGCGAGCGAGCGCCGTGCCTTCTCCGGACGGATCGCCGCGGCGGCCCGGGCGCTCGACCCGGCGGTGCTCGGGGCGCTCCGCCTCCTCGCCGAACGGGCACCGGAAGCCTCGGCGATGGACGCACTGCGCACCGCGGTGAGCATGCTCGGCCAGATCGAGCCCGACCGTGGGCTCGGCCCCCGGGACGAACTGGTGGCCCGTGCGGAACGGCTCCTCGGCCAGACGCCGGCCCTCCTCGCCGCATGGCTCGACCTCGTCGCCGGCCGCCCGGTGGCCCCCTGGCCCGACCGGCCGCTCGCCGGAGCGCTGCTCGAGCGACTCACCGGGCGGAAGCCCGAGCCAGCCGAGGAGGCGATCTTCGGCACCACGCTCGTTCTCTACGCCGAACACGAGTTCAACGCCTCGACCTTCGCCGCGAGGACCGTCGTCAGCACCGGCTCCGACATGCACTCGGCGATCGTGGCGGCGATCGGTGCGCTCAAGGGCCCGCTCCACGGCGGGGCCAACGAGCAGGTGCTGGAAGAACTCGCCGAGATCGGCTCGATCGACCGGGTCGTGCCCTGGCTGGAGGAGCGTTTCGCGGCCCGGAAGGTGGTGATGGGCTTCGGCCACCGCGTCTACAAGGACGGCGACGTGCGGGCGAAGCTCCTCGGCGGCATGTGCCGCAGGCTCGTGGCCGGGGGGCCGGGGGAGGCGCTCGAGCAATTGGCCGACTCGGTGGAGCGTCTCATGCTCGACCGCAAGGGGCTGCGGCCGAACCTCGACTGGCCCGCGGCCCGCGTCTATCACGCCCTCGGCCTTCCGGTGTGCGTGTTCACCCCGATCTTCGTCGTCGCCCGGATGAGCGGCTGGACGGCGCACGTCGTCGAGCAGGCGGGGGACAACAGGCTCATCCGCCCCCTCTCGCTCTACTGCGGCCACGCGCCGCGGGAGTGGACGCCGCTGGAACGGCGTTGAGTCCGCAAACACGACGCACGCCCCCCTCCGTCGGCAACGACGGCTGCCCGGGCTGGAAACGATCGAGGCCGCCGCGGGCATCCCCGCGGCGGCCTCTTTCGCATCTCTTCGTCGACGACGCGCCGCTCAGGGAATCGCCGCGGTCGCCGTGGCACCCGCCTCGGGGAGGGCCGAGGTCCGGGCGGCCTCGGGGGACTCCTGCTGGCCGCCGTCGGCCGGCTGTCCCTCGACCGTGGCCTGCACCGTCACCACCGGCACGGCGGCGTTGCCGAGGTCGGTGTTGATCCGCAGCACTCGTTCCACCTTGCCTGCGGCGCCGCCGGCCTGGAACGTGACCGGGAGGATGTGCACCGGGGCCGGCGTCTCCTTGACCGGGCAGGTGATGCAGCCGTCCGGCCCGCACTCCACGCCGGTCACCTTGAAGGGCCGGTTGGCCCGGACGACGACGTTCTTCGTCACGGTTCCCCCCGGCTGCACGGAGCCGAGGGCCAGCAGCTGTGGGCTCACCGTGACGGCGGCCACGACGCGGCCCTCGACATCGATGGGAATCTGAGGGGCGCGGCCGTCGTTGGTGACCAGGAGGAGCTGGCCCTTGAGGTACCCGGCCGGGGCGTCGGGCTTCAGCTTCAGCGTCAGGTCGTACACGGTCTGGGCGCCCGTGTGGAGCGGCTGCGAGAGCATCACGACGAAGTCGGAATTGACGCTCCGGACGTCGCTGATCTCCCACGGCGTGCCGCCGAGATGGGTGACGCGGACCTTCTTCTCGGCCCCCTTCCCCAGATCGACGTTGCCCAGATCGATGAACGGCGGATCGAACGACACCTCACCGCGGATGTTGCCGGTGACGCGGAGCTGCACCTCGGCGCGGAACGGCTTGTCGAAGGTGACCGTCAGCGTGGCGCCGTGCTGGCCGACGAACGTCTTCGTGTTGAACACGGCGACGATCTCGGAAGTCTCGTGCGTCTTCAGTTCCTTCACGGTCACGCTCGGCGTGGTGCACCCGCAGCTGGTGCGGACGCCGACGACGCGGACGTCCTCCTTGAACTTGTTGCGGAAGACGAAGCGGTGCTCCGTCTTCGACCCCTTGGCGACGTTGCCGAAGTTGTGGCTCGTCTCCGAGAACATCTGCTTGGCCCAGTCCTGCGCGGAGGCCGGGGCCGCCCCGAGCAGGACGACGGCCGCCGCGAGCGCCGCCGACAGCGTGCGGAGGAGATGCGGGAAGCGCGGGCCGGACGTGGAGCGGTGGGGAGCGCCCATGGGAGTGTCACCGAAAAGGGTGTCGCCGGCGGGAAAACCGCCTGCGGATCGCGTCAGGAAGGGTACGGATGCCATGGAAAGGGAGTCAACGGGGCTCGGGGGGACTGGGGGGACCGACGGAGCCCCCTACCGGTCAAGTTTTCCCCGCCGAACGCCGAAGGAAGCTGTCCACTCCGCTTTCCGTCGCAAAAAAAGGGCCCCTGTCACCCCAGGACCGCTACAGGCCCCAGGGTTTGCTAGGATGGCAGAGTCTTCCCAGGAGGCTGTCGCGGACCGGACATTCGGTCCGGGGCGGTTGTCCCGGGGAGGCCGGCGGCGGCCCCAGGCTCGTTCCAGGGATTCCGCCGCGGGTCGATCGGCTCGGTTTCAGCAGAAGGGGGCGTACCGGTTTCGACCGGATGCACGAGGTTCAGATTGCGTGTCGTGGTTGGTCGGCAGGCCACGTTAAAAGTCGACCAAGCTTCAATTGCCGAAGCTCAGTTCTCCCTGGCTGCTTAATTAAGTAGCCCCGAGCGATGGCCCCAGTCGGAAGGGCCTCCCAATCGGTCGCCAAATCCGAC
>CAWUOA010000115.1:0-9276 GCA_963923225.1 uncultured Planctomycetaceae bacterium | reverse complement strand
TGATGCCGCCGGGCGGCAAGCAGTGAGCGGAGAGGCACCATGAGCGACATCCCCATGAAAAACTTCTGCCCGGAGCTCGTCGGCTCGATGTCGCAGGGGGCCGCAGGCAACCCCACCGTGGCGATGGTCGAGGCGGCCTTCCACCGGCACCGACTCCCCTGGCGCTACGTCAACATGGAGGTCGCCCCGGCCGACCTCCCCGCGGCGGTGGCCGGTGCCCGGGCGATGGGCTTCCGGGGCTTCAACCTCTCCATGCCGCACAAGGTGGCGGTGATCCCGCTGCTCGACGGCCTCGGCGAATCGGCCCGCGTCATCGGTGCGGTGAACTGCGTCGTGCGCCGGGGGGATCGACTCATCGGCGAGAACACCGACGGCAAGGGGTTCCTCGAGAGCCTCCGCGAGAAGATCGATCCGCGCGGCAGGGAGATCGTCCTCTTCGGCGCCGGCGGCGCGGCCCGCGCGGTGGCGGTGGAGCTGGCGCTGGCCGGAGCCGGAAAGATCACGGTGGTGAACCGCTCGCGGGCCCGCGGCGAGGAGCTCGTCGACGTGCTCCGCGGACAGACCTCCTGCGCGGCCGAGTTCGTCCCGTGGCAGGGCGATTTCGCCGTGCCCCCATCGGCCGACGTCGTCATCAACGGCACTTCGATCGGCCTCTACGAGCCCGACGCGCGGGTGCCGGTGGCGCTCGACTCCCTGCGGCCCGGGCTCGTCACCGCCGACGTCGTCTTCAGCCCCCCTCTCACGCGCTTCCTGAAGGAGGCGGGTGCCCGCGGCTGCACGACGATCGACGGCCTCGGCATGCTCGTCAACCAGGGGGTGATCGGCGTCCGCCACTGGACCGGCGTCGATCCCGACGTGCCGGCGATGCGCGTCGCCCTCGCCGAGGCCCTCGGCGTGTCGATCGCCTGAACAACCATCCCTCTCTCGTTCCCGAGGAGTTTCTCCATGATCCGCCGCCTGCTCCTGGCCCTCGCCTGCTCGCTCCCGGCCCTCTCCGCGGCCGCCGAGCCGGCGAAGGTGGAGACGATCGACTCGCAGCCGTCGTGGATCCTCGAGAGCGGGCAGGTGCGCCTCGCGGTGACGAAGCGCGGGGCCCACATGGCGCCGGTGACCTTCCTCCGCGATTCGGGCAAGCCGGTGCAGCCCTACCACGTGAGCCCGTGGCAGAACGAGAAGATCGCCGACTTCCCCGCGCCGGTTCTCGCGAGCCTCCGCGGCGACTGGTTCTGCATCCCCTTCGGCGGCAACGGCGCCGAGTTCCGCGGTGAGAAGCATCCTCCCCACGGCGAAGTGGCAGGGTCGGAGTGGGCCTTCGTCGATTCGAAGCGTGCCGGGGGGACGTCGACGCTCGTCCTCGCCTTCGAGCCCACGGCCCGCAAGGGGCGGATCGTGAAGGAGCTCTCGCTCGTCGACGGCCAGAACGCCGTCTACTCCAAGCACACCGTCACCGGCTTCGCCGGCCCGGCTCCCTGCGGCCACCACGCCACGCTCGCCATGCCGGACATGTCCGGCGTGTTCCGCGTCTCGACCAGCCCGATCGAGTTCGGCATGACCAATCCCTCCCGCTTCAGCGACCCGGCGAAGGGGGAGTACCAGGCGCTGGCCATCGCGGCGCCGTTCTCGGACCTCGCGCGGGTGCCCACGATCGAGAAGGGGTCCGCCGACGCCGATCTCACGCGCTTGCCCGCCCGGCCGGGCCATGCCGATCTCGTGCAGGTGGTCAACAAGCCCGAGGGGACCGCCTGGACCTGCGCCGTCCGTACCGACGAGGGATGGATGTGGTACGCGCTCAAGGATCCCAAGGTGCTGCGGTCGACGCTCTTCTGGATCGAGAACCGGGGACGCCACGGCTCCCCCTGGAATGGCCGCAACAACTGCCTCGGTCTCGAGGACGTGACCACCTTCTTCGCCGACGGCCTGGCCCCCTCGGCCGGCCAGAACCTCCTCACGCGCCGTGGCGTGCCGACGGCGATCGAGTTCTCGGCCGACAAGCCGACCGAGATCCGCTACATCCAGGGGGTGTCGCGCGTGCCCGCCGGCTTCGGCAAGGTGGTCAATGCCGAGTTCGCGCCGGGTGAGGTGACGTTCGTCGACGAGGCGGGACAGCGCGTCACGGTGCCTGTGAAGCACGAGTTTCTCGCCGGGGCATCCCCGTGACCGCTCCCGGCGCCGGTCGCCTTTGGTTCTGTCGACTGGCCGCGACCGTGGCCTGCGTCGTGAGTCTGCCGGCGTGGTTTTCGGGGCGAGACGCTTCCGCCGCGGAGGCGACGGTGTCGCTCGAGTCGCTGCTCGGCGAAATGGCCGACCTCGAACGCATCGCCCGCTGGCCCGATCCTCCCTACCGCTGCCTCCAGGCCAGCAGCCATGACAGGGCCTCGAAGGTTCCCGGCGAGCCTGAATGGTTCGCCAACGCCGACCAGGGGCAGTTCCTCCGCACCGAGGAGCGCGACGGCCGCGTCGAGCAGGTGATGCTCGACACCGAGGGGCCGGGGGCGCTGGTGCGCTTCTGGCTCACCGCCTCGGGGGAGAAGGCGGGCACGCTCCGCGTCTATCTCGACGGTGCGAAGGATCCGGCGATCGAGTTCGACGGCTTCGACGTCACGGGGGGCGATCTCGGGGTCGGCCCGCCGCTGGTGCAGCCGCATCCCGGCTGGTCGAAGACCGGCGGCGGGGCGAATCTCTGGCTCCCGATTCCGTACGCGCATGGGTGCAAGGTGACCTGGGAAGAACGCGGCTCGGGGGCGCGCTACTACCAGATCAACCACCGGGCCTACCCTCCCGGCACGGCCGTACGGACCTTTTCGCGGGAGCAGCTCGCCGCGGCACGGGACCTCGTGGCGCGTACCGCCCGGGCGCTCAACGCTCCTAGCCTGGTCGTGCCGGGCGAGGTCGTCGCGCGGAGCGTGATGCTCGCGGCAGGCGGGGGGGTGACTCTCGATCTGCCCGCGGGCCCGCGCGCGGTGCGGGGTCTCGAACTGCTCCTCGATCCGGGCGACACGCCGGAAGCCGAGCGGGCGCTGCGGGGAGTGGAGATCGTCGCGGAGTTCGACGGCGAGGAGACGATCCGCTGCCCCGCCACCGACTTCTTCGGCTCGTGCATCGGCATCAACCCCCTCGCGAGCCGCTACCGCTCCGTGGGCCGTGACGGCACCATGCGCTGCCGCTGGCCGATGCCCTACGCGCGGCACGCGCGGGTGACGCTCCGCAACACCGGCGTCGCGCCCGTCGCCGCCGCCCTCCAGGCCACCGTCGCGCCTTGGGACTGGGACGACCGCTCGATGCACTTCCACGCCGGCTGGCACCGCGAGGAGGGACTGGCCACGCCGCCGCCGCGCGACTGGACCGTCGCCCGGATCGCCGGCCGTGGCGTGTGGGCCGGCGACACCCTCGCGATCTTCAATCCGGTCGCCACCTGGTACGGCGAGGGGGATGAGAAGATCACGGTCGACGGCGAGCCCTTTCCCTCCCATTTCGGCACCGGCACCGAGGACTACTACGGCTATTCCTTCGCCCCGCAGGGGCTCATCGACACCCCCTTCGGCGGCCAGGCGCGGATCGATCACCCCTCGACGCAGGGCTGGAACGTGATGAGCCGCGAGAGGCTCCTCGACGCGATCCCCTTCGAGTCGTCGTTCGATTTCAGCTTCGAGCTGATCGCCTGGCATCCCACCGACCCCACCTACGCGGCGACCGCCTGCTGGTACGCCTTCCCCGGCGCGACGTCGGGCCCCGTGGCCACGCCGGGGGACGCGGCGCTGCCGGTGCTTTCGCTCGCCGACGCGCGGGCGCGGTCGAACTGGCGGAAGGCCGGCGCCGTCGAGTGCGAGGGGCTCACGGTCCTGGGCGCGTCGGGCGATTTCCGCATCTTCGCGCAGGACATGTCGCTCTGGGACAGGCGGCGCTTCAGCGCCGGCGAGCACCTCACGGTGATGGCCCGCGGCCCGGGCGACTTCGTCGAGCTCGAGATCCCCGCGCCCGACGACGCCCCGCGCCGTCTCCTCCTCGACGTCACCAAGGCTCCCGACTTCGGCCGGCTCGCCTTCGCCGTCGACGGCGTGGCGAGCGGCGGTGGCTTCGACGCCTGGGGCCCGGAGGTGGCGCCGGGCGGGACGGTCGACCTCGGCACGCACGCTCCCCACGACGGCCGTTTCCTCCTCCGTGTGGAGGTGACCGGCGCCAACGACGCCTCGATCGGTCCCCGGTTTTTCTTCGGGCTCGACTGCGTGGTCCTCGAGCCGGGATCATGATGGTCGCTCCCATCCGCGGACCGCTCGCTTCCCCATCGCCCTCCGGCCGACCATGACACGCCCCTTCTCCAGCACGGTCCTCGTCCGACTCGCCGCCACGCTCGTCGGCCCGGGTCTCCTCGCGCCGGCACCTGCCCCGGCCGCCGACGCGCCGCGGGCCGACGTCGTCGTCGCCGACTTCGAGGGGGATTCGTACGGCGGCTGGACCGTCGAGGGGGCGGCGTTCGGCCAGGGGCCGGCCCGCGGGGCGCTGCCGGGGCAGATGGCCGTCGACGGCTTTCTCGGGAAGGGGCTGGTCAACTCCTTCGCGGGGGGCGACGACAGCGTCGGCACGCTCGTGTCGCCGGAGTTCACGATCGAGCGGCCGTTCGTCGCGTTCCTCATCGGCGGCGGAGCGAATCCGGAGAAGCTCGCTCTCGAGCTCCTCGTCGACGGCCGACCGGTCCGCTCCGCGACCGGCGACAACGACCGCCCCGGCGGCGCCGAGACGCTCGAGGCTCAGGGGTGGGACGTGGCCGAGTTCGAAGGTAGGAAGGCCCGGCTCCGCGTCGTCGACGCCGCCACGGGGAGTTGGGGCCATCTCAACGTCGATCATGTCGTGCAGACCGACCGCAAGCCGCGGGGGATGCGGCGGCTCGCCCGGCGCGAGCTCGTCGCGGAGGCCCCGTATCTCCGCTTCCCGATCAGGAACGGGGCTCCGAAGCGCGTCGTGACCCTTCTCGTCGACGGCCGCGAGGAGGTCCGAAACGACGTCGAACTGGCCGACGGCAAGGCCGATTGGTGGGCTCCGATGGACGTCTCGGTCTGGAAGGGGAAGACGCTCTCGATCGTCGTCGACAAGCTCCCCGAGGAATCGACGGCGCTCGAGGCCGTTCATGGAAGCGAGTCGTATCTCGAGCCGGGCATCGACGAGCCGCTCTACTCGGAGGCGCTCCGCGGGCAGTTCCACTTCTCGCCACGGCGCGGGTGGAACAACGACCCCAACGGCCTGGTCTTCCACGACGACGAATACCACCTCTTCTTCCAGCACAATCCCTACGGCTGGGGCTGGGGCAACATGCACTGGGGCCATGCGGTGAGCACGGACCTCGTCCATTGGAAGGAGCTCGGCGACGTGCTCGCCCCCGACGCCATGGGGCCGATGTTCAGCGGCAGCGCCGTGGTCGATCGGAAGAACACGAGCGGCCTCGGCCGCGACGGCAAGGGCCCCCTCGTGCTCGCCTACACCGCCGCCGGCAACCCCGCCGTGCAGTGCCTGGCCTCGTCGACCGACGGCCGCACGTTCACGAAGTTCGCCGGCAATCCGGTCGTCCCGCAATTCACCCCCGGCAACCGCGACCCGAAGATTCTCTGGCACGAGCCCACGCAGCGCTGGGTGATGGTGCTCTACGTCGAGGAGGCGGGCGTCCACACGATCCGCTTCCTCACCTCGCCGGATCTCAAGGAGTGGACGTCCGAGAGCAAGGTCGACGGGTTCTTCGAGTGCCCCGATCTTTTCGAGCTTCCCGTGGCGGGCGACCCGGCGCGGAGGAAGTGGGTGCTGATGGGGGCCAGCAGCGAGTACCGGGTGGGCTCCTTCGACGGGAAGACCTTCACCCCGGAAACGGAGAAGCTCCCCGGCCACCGCGGCCGGGGCTTCTACGCGGCGCAGTCGTTCAGCGACGTTCCCGCAAGCGACGGCCGGCGGATCCTCGTGGGGTGGTTCCAGGCCGAGACCCGCGGCATGCCCTTCAACCAGTCGATGAGCCTGCCGCTGGCCGTGTCGCTCGTCGACTCGCCGCAGGGCCCGCGCCTCGCCTGGGAGCCGGTGCGGGAGCTCGAGTCGCTCCGTCGCCGCTCGCATCTCCTGGGACCGCGCGAGCTGTCTCCGGGCGACGCCGATCCGCTCGCCGGAATCGCCGCGGAGCTCGTCGAGGTCCGCGCGGCGTTCGTGCCGGGAGATGCCCGGCGCGTGACCTTCCGCATCCGTGGGGCGACGGTGAGCTGGGAGGCGGCGACGGAGGAATTGGTCGTCAACGGCCACCGGGCCCCCGCCCCGCTCGTCGACGGGAAGCAGTCGATCACCGTCTACTGCGACCGCACCGGCGTCGAGGTCTTCGCCTCGGGCGGGCGGTGCTACGTGCCGATGCCGTCGGTGCCTGCGGCGGACGAGAGGGGCGTGGGCGTCGTCGTCGAGGGGGGGAAAGCCGTCTTCGAACGGCTCGACGTCCACGAGCTCGGCTCGGCCTGGGAGCGCGAGGAGGGCCGATGAACGCCGCGACTCTTCTCGCGATGGAGGGGATCTCGAAGGCCTGGCCCGGCGTGCAGGCGCTCGATGGCGTCGATCTCGCGCTCGAGCGGGGCGAGGTGCTGGCGCTGCTCGGCGAGAACGGCGCGGGAAAGAGCACGCTGATGAAGATCCTCGGCGGCGCGGTGCGGCCCGACGCCGGCCGGATCGTGATCGACGGGGCCGAGCGGCCCTTCCGCTCCCCGCAGGACGCGCTCCGCGCCGGGGTGGCTGTGATCCATCAGGAGTTCAACCTCGTCCCCTCCCTCGGCGCCGCCGACAACATCTTCCTCGGCCAGGAGCTCGCCCGCGGCCTCCCTGGAATCGGCCTGGTCGACGCCCGCACGCAGGCGCGGCGGGCCGGTGAGATCCTCGCGCGGCTGGGGGCCGACTTCTCCCCCGACCGCCCCTGCCGCACGCTCTCGGTGGCCGGCCAGCAGTTGGTGGAGATCGCCAAGGCGCTCGTCTCGGGGGCGCGGATCCTCGTCATGGACGAGCCGAGCGCGGCGCTTTCGGCGCCGGAGGTCGAGGCGCTCCACGGCGTGATCCGCGAGCTCAAGCGCGACGGCACGGGAATCGTCTACGTCAGCCACCGGCTCGAGGAGATCGCCAGAGTCTGCGACCGGGTGACGGTTCTCCGCGACGGCCGCAACGCCGGTGGCGCGGCGGTGGCGGACGTCGGCCGCGCCGATCTGATCCGCATGATGGTGGGCCGGGAGCTGAAAGAGGAGTTTCCCCGCCGCGACGTCGTGCCGGGAGAGGAGCGGTTGGTGGTGGAGGGGCTGTCGCGCGGCACGGCCGTGAAGGGGGTGTCGTTCACCGCCAGGCGCGGCGAGGTGCTCGCGATCACCGGACTCGTCGGCTCCGGCCGCACCGAGGTGCTGCGGCTGCTCTTCGGCGCCGACGGAAGGGACGCCGGGGAGATTCGCCTCGACGGCGTGCCGCTCGAGCCCCGCTCTCCCGCCGCCGCGATCGCCGCCGGGATCGGCCTCCTCCCCGAGGACCGCAAGCTCCAGGGGCTCGTCCTCGGCCTGTCGGTGCGCGAGAACTTCGCGCTACCGAACCTGCGGCGCTTCTCCCGTGCCGGGGTCGTCCGGCGGGCGGAGCTCGCGCGGGAGTGCGGCGAATACGTGTCGGCGCTGCGCATCAAGACGCCCCGGCAGGAGACGGCGGTGCGCGGCCTCTCCGGTGGCAACCAGCAGAAGGTGGTCCTCGCCAAGTGGCTCGCACGGAACTGCGAGGTCCTCCTCTTCGACGAGCCGACGCGCGGCGTGGACGTGGGGGCGAAGGTGGAGATCTACCGCCTCATCAACGACCTCGCCGCCGCCGGCAAGGTGGTGGTGATGGTCAGCTCCGACCTGCCGGAGGTGCTGGGGATGGCCGATCGGATCGTCGTCATGCACGACGGGCGGATCACCGGCACGATCGCCGACGCGAAGCAGGCCACGCAGGAGTCGATCATGGAGCTCGCCGTCGGATGAAACCTCCCCTCCTCTCCCCGGCGATCTTCCGCGGCGGCCTCCAGGACCTGGGCATGGTGTGGGTGCTGCTGGCCTTGTGCGTGCTTTTCAGCGTCCTCACGCGGAGCGAGCAGCAGCCTGGCGGCGCCGCGGCGGCGGCCGGCGTGGCCGACGACGTCCTCGCCGCCGGGCCGCATCCGCGCGTCCTGGTGGCGGTGCGCGACAGGCCCGACGATGCGGCGCTGGCCGACACGCTCGTCGAGCGGCTCCGCGCCGGCGGGGCGACGGTCGTCGGGGTGGTGAAGGGGGAACCGAAGGACGCGCGGGCGGCCCTGGAGCGAGCCGGCGCCGAGTCAGGCGGGCTCGACGCGATCGCCGGCAGCGCCGCGAGCATGGCCTGGGGAGTGTTCGCCGACATTCCGGCCGACTTCCCCACTCTCGGGAATCCGCGGTTGGTGGGCCCCAGGCCCTACCGCTGGCCGAACTTCCTCAAGGCCGAGAACCTCCTCAACATCGCCAACCAGATCGCGGTCATCGCCATCCTCGCCGTCGGGATGACGCTCGTGATCCTCACCGGCGGGATCGATCTCTCCGTGGGCAGCATCATCGCGCTGGCGAGCGTCGTGACGGCGATGGTGGTCCGCGATTGCTTCGGCGGCGTCGCCGCGGGCCCGCTCGGGATGCTCGCCGCGGGCCTGGTCGGCATCGGCGTCGGCGCCCTCTGCGGGGCGGTGTCGGGAGGGGCGGTCGTGGCCTTCGGGATCCCCCCGTTCATCGCCACGCTCGCCATGATGCTCGTCGCGGGGGGGGCCGCCTCGATGCTCGCCGGCGGGCAGAGCGTCTACCAGGTGCCCGACTCCTTCATGTGGCTCGGCCGCGGCGCCGATCTCCTCGGCCTCCCCAACGCCGTGGCCCTCACGCTGTCGCTCTACGCTCTGGCCCACTTCGCCATGACGCGGACGACCTTCGGCCGACACGTCCTCGCCGTCGGCGGCAACCGCGAGGCGGCCCGGCTCTCCGGCGTCCCGGTGTCGGGGACGCTCCTCTCGGCCTATTGTCTCTCGGGGGCGCTTGCCGCCCTCGGCGGCGTGGTGATGGCGTCGCAGCTCAAGAGTGGCTCGCCGAACTTCGGGCAGATGTACGAGCTCTACGTGATCGCGGCGGTGGTGGTGGGGGGCACGAGCCTCTCCGGTGGCGAGGGGAGCATGATCGGCACGCTCGTGGGGGCGCTGGTCATCGCCGTGATCCAAAACGGCATGAACCTCCTCGGCATCGAGAGCTACACGCAGCGCGTCGTGCTGGG
>CAWUOA010000114.1:0-9310 GCA_963923225.1 uncultured Planctomycetaceae bacterium | reverse complement strand
ACCCCGACGTGAAGGTGTGGGAGGTGAAGGACGGCCGGGGGAAGCACGTGGGGCTCTGGTACTTCGATCCCTTCGCCCGCCGTGGCAAGCGGTCGGGGGCATGGATGAACGCCTACCGCAACCAGGAGCGTTTCGACGGCGCCGTGACGACGATCGTCTCCAACAACTCGAACTTCCTCCAGGGCCCTCCGGGCGAGCCGGTGACGATCTCCTGGGAGGATGCCACGACGCTGTTCCACGAGTTCGGCCACGCCCTCCACGGCCTCTGCTCGAACGTCGACTACCCCTCCCTCTCCGGCACGAACGTCGCCCGCGACTACGTCGAGTTCCCGTCGCAGATCCTCGAGCACTGGCTCCCCACGCCCGAGATCCTCGAGGGCTACGCGCTGCACGTGGAGACCGGAAAGCCGATCCCAAAGGAGCTCGTGGCGAAGATCGAGAAGGCCGCCACCTTCAACCGGGGCTTCAAGACGGTGGAGTTCCTCGCGAGCGCCCTGGTCGACATGCGGATCCACCTCGCGACCCCCACGGCCGATCCCCGGGCCTTCGAGCGCGACACGCTCGCGGCTCTCGGCATGCCACGGGAGATCGTGATGCGCCACCGCACCCCCCACTTCAACCACGTCTTCTCCGGCGACGGCTACTCCGCCGCCTACTACAGCTACCTCTGGAGCGACGTCCTCACCGCCGACGCCTGGGAGGCGTTCACCGAGGCGGGGGGGCCGTGGGATCCCGCGGTGGCGAAGCGCCTCCGCGACCACGTCTTCTCGGTCGGCAACACGATCGACCCGGCCGACGGCTACCGCGCCTTCCGCGGCCGCGACGCCGCCACCGGCGCCCTGATGCGCCAGCGCGGCTTCGAACCGGCGGGGGAGTGAGCGGCGCTGGTGCCGCTCAAAGGCACGTTCCGTCCCTTCCAGCCGGCTCCGTGAGCGTCGCGGTCAAATACGCCTGATCGCCATCACGATCACGGTCGGCGGATCGTCGAGCACTTCGAACAGTACGACCAACGGCGTCACCACGCCGATGCGAACAGCGTCCTCACGCGATTCGCCGAACTCGAGAGGATTGCGGGCCAGCCAGAAGTCGATCTCCCGAACACGTCGGAGCGTGCTCTCTCGATCTTCCGACGTGAGGATGATTTCCTGAAGCGACTCGTCGGCATCCGGTGCCCAGAAAACGCGGTGGGTCACCTGCGATCAGACCCGTCTGGGAGACTCTCGACGATCTCGTCGAGAGTCCGGCCCTGTCTGACGCCGCGAAGTCGTGCGACTTCATCGTCGGTAAACGGGTTCACGAAGCCTTCCGGAAGTCTGCCCGGTCGCTCGCGTTCCGGGAGAAAGAAACCGATGACCCTGCCCGACCCG
Source organism: uncultured Planctomycetaceae bacterium (assembly GCA_963923225.1). GTDB lineage: Bacteria > Planctomycetota > Planctomycetia > Pirellulales > UBA1268 > QWOP01. The sequence goes on along the minus strand of CAWUOA010000114.1, from coordinate 7,943 downwards.
TCACAGAGTTCAACCGCTTGCTCAATCGAACCGAGCCGCCGGCACGTGTCCGAATCGAGCTGAATGCGAACCATGAGGCGTTCTCCGGGGTGACGACCACCAATATACGCCCGTTCACACCACCTCACAATGGATCCCTGGGCTCCCTCCCGGCACTCAGCCCTCCACCCCGGGCACGCGGGCTTCCTCGATCGCCAGGCAGACTGCGTCGAGGAAGCGGGCGGCGGGGGCGCCGTCGATGCGGACGTGGTCGAAGGTGAGCGAGAGGGGGACGACGTCGCGGATCGCCACGCGCTCCACGCCGTCGGGGCCGCGGACCACCCCCGGCTCCCGGCGGATCCCCGCCACGCCCAGGATCGCCGCCTCGGGGAAGTTGATGATCGGCGTGAAGGCGTCGGTCCGGCTCATGCCGAGGTTCGTGATCGTGAACACCCCGCCGCGCATGTCGGCGGCGGAAAGGCCGCCGCCCCGCGCCTTCTCAACCAGTCGGCGCGCGTCGGCGGCCACCTCGGCGAGGGAGCGCCTGCCGACGTCGCGGACCACCGGCACGAGCAGACCGGCCGGCGTGTCGACCGCGACGCCGACATGCACGCCGTCGACCTCGGGGTACTCGAGCGCCCCGGTGGCCTCGTCCCACCGCGCGGCGAGCTCCCGGTGGGCCAGGAGCAACGGGGCCACGAGCTTGGCGAGGAGATCGGTGAAGGCGGGCACCGGGGCGATGCCCGCCCCTTTGAGGCGGGCCCGCAGCGCCAGAAGCGCCCCTGCGTCGGCGCGGGCGTGGAGCGTGACCGGGGCCGTCTCCCGGCAGCTCTCGAGCATCTTCGCGGCGATCGCCCGGCGGCGCGGCGGCAGGCCGGCCAGACGGGGTGACGGGGCGGCCGAGCCCGAGGCGCCGCGCGATCCTTCCCGCGGCGCGCCGAGGACGTCGGCCTCACGGATCCGTCCGCCGCGGCCGCTCCCGGCGAGCGTCCGCCAGTCGACGCCGAGCCGGGCGGCGGTGGCCCGGGCCCGTGGCGTGGAGATCCGGCGGGCCCCGGCCCCGTGCGCGGCGACGCCCGCCACCGCCGCGGCGTAGACGTCGTCGGCGACGATCCTGCCCGAGCGGCCCGAGCCGGCGACGCGCTCGAGACCGATGCCGAGCTCGCGTGCGAGCCGGCGGATCGCCGGGGAGCTCGGCCCCCCCGTGCCGGTGCCGTGCGATCCCGGCCCGGCAGCGTCGTGTGGAGGCACCCTCGCAGGCGCCCCGGCTGGCGGCGGCGAGGCCGACACACGAGCGACGGGAGGCGCGGAGGGGGCGGGAGCCGCGGTCGGCAGCGTCGCCGGCGCCGTCTCGCCGTCGGCGAGAAGCCAGCCGAGACAGGCCCCCACCTTCACCACCGTGCCGGCCGCGGGGGCTTCCGGCGGCACGCAGAGGATCCCGGCGTCGATCGACTCCACCGGCTCGACCGACTTCTCCCCCTCGAGCTCGAACAGCGCCTCGCCCGCCTTCACCCTGTCGCCGGGCCCTTTGAGCCAGCGCACGAAGGTCCCTTCCTCCATCGACCAGCCGAGACGGGGGACGCGGATCTCACAGGGCATCGGCGGCGCTTTCGAGAGTTCGAGACGGGGTTGTGGGGGATGCAGACGCGGTCCTATTGAGAACGTCACTCGTTCACGAGCGCCCTGATCGCGGCCATCACCTGCTCCGCGTCGGGCACGACCATGGCTTCGAGTTCGGGGGCGTAGGGCGTGGGCACGAAGGCGCCGCAGAGCCTCCGGATCGGGGCGTCGAGGAGGTCGAAGCCCTCGTCGGCCACGCCCGCCGCCACCTCCGCGGCGAAGCCGCACGACGCCGGCGGCTCGTCGACGACCAGGAGCCTGCCGGTGCGGGCGACGCTCTCGAGAATCGTCGCGGTGTCCAGCGGCGAGACGGTCCGCGGGTCGACGAGCTCCACCTCGATCCCCTCCGCGGCGAGCCGGTCGCAGACGCTCTCCACCAGACGCACCATGCGAGCCAGCGCCACCACCGTCACGTGGCGGCCGCGGCGGACGACGCTCGCCACGCCGAAGGGAATCTCGTAATGCCCCTCCGGCACCGGCGTCTTCGCCCCCATCAGCTCGCGATGCTCGAGGAACAGCACCGGATCTTCGCCGGCCAGGGCATGGGTGAGGAGCCCCTTGGCGTCGGCGGCGCTCGAGGGGACGACGACGCGCAGGCCCGGCACCTGGGCGAGCTGGCCGTAATAGCTGCCCGAGTGATGGGTGGCGGCGGAGTGGCCGATGCCGATGCAGCCGCGGAGGACGACCGGCATCCGCAGCCGGCCGCTCGACATGTAGCGCATCTTCGCGATCTGGTTGACGATCTCGCCCCAGGCGTCGAGGACGAAGTCGGCGAACATGAAGTCGATCACCGGCCGGGCGCCGTTCATCGCGGCGCCGCAGGCCAGGCCGACGAAGCCGCGCTCGCAGATCGGCGTGTCGCAGAGGCGCTCCGCGCCGTACTTGGCGAACAGGCCCGCGGTGGTGGCGAAGTTGCCGCCGCGGACGCCGATCCCCTCCCCCATCACGAAGATCGAGGGATCGGCCGCCATCGCGGCGTCGAGCGCTTGAAGAGTCGCCTGGGCCCAGTTGCACGGCGGCCCCTCTGGAGCGGCGGCGGGCGCCGGCCCCGCCGGCTCCCGGCGGGCGTAGACCTCCTCGAGCGCCGTCGACGGCGCGGGGGGCGGGCTCGCCTCGGCGGCGGCGCGGGCCGCGGACACGTCGGCGGCGACTTCCGAATCGACCGCCGCGAGACGCTCCTCGGCGACGCCGAGCCGGGAAAGCTCGTCGCGGAGCCGGCGGATCGGGCACTTCGCCTTCCACCCCTCCACCTCCTCGCGCGTGCGGTAGGTGAAGTCGCCCATCCCCTCGGCGTGGGCCCGGGTGCGGTAGGTGCGGCACTCCAGGAGCGTCGGCCCCTCCCCTGCCCTGGCCCGGGCCACCGCCTTCCCGGCGGCGTCGTGGATGGCGACGAGGTCGTTGCCGTCGAGCTCGACCCCCTCGATGCCGTACGAGGCGGCGCGGCGGCCGACCTGGGGGATGCCACTGGAATAGGCGAAGGGCACCTCGGTGGCGAAGCCGTTGTTCTCGCAGACGAAGAGCACCGGCAGCTTCCAGATCGCCGCCATGTTGAGCCCCTCGTGGAAGGCGCCGTTGTTGACGGCGCCGTCGCCGAAGAAGGCCACCGCCACCGCGCCGTCGCGCCGCAGCTTCGAGGCGTACCCCGCGCCGCAGGCCTGGAGGATGCAGGGGGCGACGATGCCGCTGGTTCCCATCAGGCCGATCTCGGGGGCGAAGAGATGCATCGACCCGCCGCGGCCGCGCGAGCAGCCGCCGGAGCGGCCGAAGAGCTCGGCGCAGAGCTCCACCGGAGGCAGCCCCTTGGCCAGCGCGTGGCCGTGGCCGCGGTGGGTGCTGAACACGGTGTCGCTCGCGTCCAGCCAGCCGCACACGCCCACCGCCACCGCCTCCTGGCCGACGTAGGTGTGGCAGGCGCCGTGGACGAGGCCGCGCGTGTGCGACCGCGCGAGCTCCTCCTCCGCCAGGCGGATCGTGAGCATCGAGCGGTAGCGGTCGAGGAGGAGATCGGCGTCGGCGGGGGTCGGCATGGGTGGCGCGGGAAGGTGTGGGGGCGGACGTGTCAGGAGGCGGGATCGGCGAAGCCGCGGCTGCCGCCGGCGTTCATCGCCAGATTGCCGCCGTCCATCGGGATCAGGGCGCCGGTGATCCAGGAACTCGAATCGGAGGCGAGGAAGACGACGAGCCCCTGGATGTCCTCGGGACGGCCGAGGCGGCCGGCGGGAATGCCGGAAAGCCACTTCCTCTCGATCGCCGGATCGGCGGCGATCCGCTTCTCGAGGGAGGGATTGCGGACCTGCGCGGGCAGGATCGCGTTGACACGCACCCCCGCGCCTGCCCATTCGGTGGAGAGCTCGCGCGTCATCTGCACCACGGCGCCCATCGCCATGCTGTAGGCGACGTGGCCCCGGCCGAGGGCGGTGGTGCTGGCGAGCGATCCGGTGTTGACGATCGAGCCCGAGCCGGCAGCGAGCATCCGCTTCCCCGCCTCCTGGCAGAGGGCGAAGCGCCCCACGACGAGGTTCTCGAGCACCTGCCGCAGCTGCTCGGCCGTGATCTCGCGTGGATCGCCGAGGACCCCTTCGCCGGCGATGTTGGCGAGGAAGTCGACCCGGCCGAGTTCGGCGTCGATCCAGGCGAAGAGCGCCTCGGCCGCGGCGACGCTCGAGACGTCGTGCTCGCGGGCCCAGGCGGTGCCGCCGCCGGCGGCGATCGCCTCGCCGGTGCGGGCCATGCCGGCCGCGTCGCGGTCGAGCATCACGACGGTGGCGCCGTGCGCGGCGAGCGCCAGGCAGCTCGCCCGGCCCATGCCGCTGGCGGCCCCGGAGACCACCGCCACCTTCCCCTCGAGATCGAACAGTCCGTCAGTCATCGCGTCGGGGTTCCTGTCGTGTCGCCGGGAGGAGCGTGGGGCGTTCGAGGAGCGACCAGGCGATCCACGCCGCCGCCGCCCCCTCGAGCATGAAGGCCGCCATCGAGCCGATGCCGAAGCGGCCCACGATCGTCGGGGCGACGATGCCGCCGATGTTGGCCACCGAATTGATCAGCGCGATCCCCGCCGCCGCCGCCACGCCACCGAGGAACAAGGGGGGCAGCGCCCAGAACACCGGCAGCACCGCCATCATCCCGGCCTGCGCGACGCACAACCCCGCCAGGCGCGTCCAGGGATCGCCCCCCTGCCAGGCGAGAAGCCAGCCCGCCGCCGCGGCGAGCAGCGCCACCGCCACCACCGGCGCCCGCACCCGGCTCCTGTCGGAGATCCGGCTCGCCACGATCATCGCCACGATCGAGGCCAGGCTCGGCAGCGTCGTGAGCACGCCCACCTTCCAGTACGTTCCCTCGGCGCCTGCGAGCATCGGCTCGAACGAATCCTTGACGAGCTTGGGGAGGTAGGCCCCGGTGGCGTTGGTACCGACGGCGACCGAGAAATAGAGGGCGATGAGGAGCCACACGCGCCAGTCGGCGAGCGCCGAGAGCTTCTCGTGGCCGCCGACGCTCATGCGTGCCCCCGCTTCCTCGGCGAGCTCCCCCTCGAGCCAGTCGCGCTCGGAGTCGTCGAGCCAGGCGGCGTCGCGCGGGCCGTCGGGGAGGTACCAGAGGACCGAGAGGCCGAGGAGGATCGCCGGAATCCCCTCGAGGATGAAGAGCCACTGCCAGCCCGCCAGACCGCGTGTGCCCTCCCAGGCGTCCATGATCCAGCCCGACACCGGATTGCCGAGGATGTTGGAGATCGGGATCGCCATCATGAAGGCCGCCACCACGCGGGCGCGCTTCGCGGCCGGGAACCAGGCGGTGAGGTAGTAGATGATCCCGGGGAAGAACCCCGCCTCGGCGACACCGAGGAGGATCCGGGCGCCGTAGTAGCTCGTGGGGCCCGTCACGAACGCCGTGAGCATCGACACCAGGCCCCAGGTGACCATGATCCGGGCGATCCACGTCCGGGCCCCCAGGCGGCGCAGGAGGAGGTTGCTCGGCACCTCGAAGAGGAGGTAGCCGACGTAGAACAGGCCGTACCCCAGGTCGATGACGGCGTTGGAGAGGGAGAGGTCGGCCGTCATCCGCAGCCGCGCGAAGCCGACGTTCGAGCGGTCGATGATGTTGAAGACGTAGAGCAGCGCCAAGAACGGCACGAGCCGCCAGGCGACCTTCGCGAGCGCCTGGGCGCCGGTCGACTCCCCGTCGCTTCCGTTGGTCACGGCCATCAGTCTCCCTCCCCCCGTTGTCAGACGCCGGTCAGTCTCGCCGCCTGCTCCTCGGCGACGGGATTGGTGAGCGTGCCGATTCCGTCGATCTCGATCGACACCGTGTCCCCCGCCCGGAGGAACACCGGCGGGACGTGCGCGAAGCCGACGCCGTGCGGCGTGCCGGTGAGGATCACCGTGCCCGGACGCAACACCGTCGACGCCGAGAGGAACTCCACGAGCGTGGGCACGTCGAAGATCATGTCGTCGGTGCTCCAGTCCTGCATCGTCCGGCCGTTCAAGACCGTGCGGATCCGCAGGGCGTTGGGATCGGGGATCTCGTCGCGCGTGACGAGCACCGGCCCCAGCGGGCAGAAGGTGGCGAACGACTTCCCGCGGCACCACTGGCCGCCGCCTCCCTGACGCTGCCAGTCGCGGGCACTGACGTCGTTGGCGCAGGTGTAGCCCAGGACGTGGTCGAGGGCCTTCTCGCGCGGGACGTTGCGGCACTCCTTGCCGATCACCACCGCCAGTTCGCACTCGTAATCGACCTCCCGGCTCTCCAGGCGGCGCGGCAGGAGGATCGGGTCGCCGGGGTTCTGCACGCAGCCCGAGTTCTTCATGAAGAGCACCGGGTGGGCGGGAATCGCCTGCTTCCCCTCCTCCGCGTGGCGGCGGTAATTCAAGCCGATGCAGAGGATGTCGCGCGGCTCGAGCGGCGCCAGGCGCTTCTCCATCCGCACGGGCGTGCCGGTGTCGGTGAGCGGACCGAAGAGATCCCCCTCGAGGAGCGTGACGCGGCCGTCGCCATGCTCGTTGCCGAGGTGGACGTGGCCGCCGGTCTGGAAGCGGACGATTCTCATGGTGTCTCTCCGGAAGGGGTGGAGGCGGGGGGGAGGGCGTCGCCGAAAAGCGCGATCGCCCGCCCGTAGCCACCGCGGGTGCCGGATATCTTCACCGGCGAGAAAAGGAAGAACGCGTCGCGGTCGGCGATGGCGCCGACGTTCGTGAGCCCTTCGACGACGACGACGCCCAGCGACGCCGCCATCCACTCCACCGAGCGGCTCTCGCGCGGATCGACGCCGCCGAGCGTCGGCCCGTCGGTGGCGATGCAGCGGATGCCGCGCTCGGCGAGGAAGCGGACCGCCTCGGGAGTCGGGCTCGGCCAGCCCTCGGCGAGCCCCTCGAGCGGCGCCGCGTAGAGGGCGTCCTTGTCGGGGGTCGCGGGGAGGGGGCGGAAGAAGTCGTCGGTGAATCCGGAGCGGAAGATCACCACCTCGCCGGGCAGGAAGGGCCGCTCGGCCTCGTGCTCCTCGAGATAGGCCCGGTTGATCACCGGCCCGGCCGGCTTCCCCGGCGCGAAGCCGCCGTGGCCGCGCGTGCGGCGGACGTCGACGACGTGCGCCGGGCCGATCATCGAGGCGAGGTCGGCCCGCTCGGTCGAGTCGGTCGACGCGGGAAGCGCCCCGTAGCGCGCCTCGTGGGCCTTCACCGCCTCGCGGATCGCCGGCTCGGCCGCCTCGAGCTCCGCCCGGTCGTGCGGCAGCGAAAAGGAGGGGAGGAGGACGTGCGTACCGGCCATGCTGTCGAGGAGGTGGGTGAGGGCGAAGTAGGGGCCGCGTGCCGCGGAGAAGGCGTTGAGCACCTTGCTCACGTAGCGCCCCCCCTCCTCGCCGGGGCCGCGGCCGGGCCACACCACGGGATACTCCTCGTCGAGGGTCAGGGAAAGATCGGCCACCCGGTGCGCCCGGGCGCGGGCGACGAGCTCCCGGGCGAGCTCGGGGGCGGTGATGGCGATGCAGCGGCACTCGCCGCCGGAGCCGCCGGCGTGCTTGGCCGGAAGGAGTGCGAAGAAGGCCCCGGTCACCGGAAGGCTCGCGAGGTTCGTGGCGCACTCGACCCACACCATGCCGCGTTTGCCGCCGGCCTGGTGCGTGGCGACGGCGAGGTTCGGCAGCGGCCCCATGCTCGCCCCGTCGAGGCCGAGCGTGGTCACGCCCCGGTCGGCGAGGTACTCCATCGTGGCGGCGGTCGGCGCGGGCCAGCCGGGGGCCTCCTTCCGCAGTGCCGCCGACACGAACCGCTCCCCCTCCGGGAACGGCTTGTAGAACTCGTCGGTGTAGTCGCTGCGGAACAGCACCACGTCCCCCGGGCCGAGGCGACGAT
>CAWUOA010000113.1:0-9330 GCA_963923225.1 uncultured Planctomycetaceae bacterium | reverse complement strand
TCACTCCCGCCCGCCGAGCCAGCGCTCGATGATCGCGTCGAGGGCTCCGTCCTCGCGCATCGCGAGGATCGCGGCGTTGAGACGTTCGCGCAGGTCGCTTCCCGGCCGCAGCGCGATCCCGGCGTCGAACGTGTCGAACACCGGCCCGACCACCCGGTACGCGCTCCGGCCCGGCCGGGTGATCGCCGCCTTGAGCGTGAGATTCTCCGCCACCACCGCCTCCAATTCGCCGTCGCCGGCCGCGACGAAGACCTCGTCGAGGGTGTCGAACTCGACCGGGATGCCGGCCCGGGCCCGGATCGCCTGCGGACCGACGCCGCTGGCCTGCGTGCCGATCTCGCGGCCCGCCAGGTCGCGGGGGCCGTGGATTTCGCCGGTGATCCGCTCCGCGGTCAGCGACGCGGCCACCGACCCGGTGAACACGGCCACGAGGCAGATGCCGACGAGCATCCAGAGGGTGGCGAGGATCCTCCCTGCCACCGTGTCGACGTGCTTGTCGTCGCAGCCTCCGGTGATCAGCGTGCTGATCCCCCACCAGGTGCCCTCCCAGGTCCCGCGTGGCCAGTCGCGGGGGAAGCTCCGCTCGTTCCCGTCGCGCTCGAACCACCAGAGGAGATGGCCGACGACGACGGTGAGGGCCAAGAGCGCCACGACCAGCCGGAGCACGTCCCATGAAAGGAGGATGTCCAGGGCGCCGAGCCCGGAATCGCCGCCGTCGTCGCGGACGGCGATCCGCAGGCCCGAATGGAACACCGAATGGGTGAAGTCGAGCCGCTGTTCCCGCTCGCGCGTGATCGCCACCGGCCCGAGAAACAAGTCGACGTCTCCCGTCGCGGCGGCGTCGAGGCCCGCGGCGAGCGACGGGGCGACGACGTACTCGTAGTCGATGCCCACCCGGTTCGCGAGATCCTCCCACAGCGCCACCGACGCCCCCGTCGGCTTCCCGTCGACGATCTCGAGCGTCACGCCGACGCTGGCCACGCTCACGCGCACCCGCTCCGCGGGCCGGGCCGGCTCCTGGCCCCGCGCCGCCGTCGGGAGGGCCGCGGCGGCCACGAGGGCCAGGCCGGTCATGGAAAGCCGTCCGGCTCCGCGGCGGGCGAGGAGCACGAGCGCCCCCCCGGCCGCCAGGAGGACCGCCGCGAAGGGGGCGAGGCCCGCCGCCGCGCCCTCGGCGGCGGCCAGCGGCTCCGGGGCGCTCGCGGCGGCATCGCCGGCGAGGGCCACGAGCACCAGCGGCACCGCATTGTGGGCGGCGTGGCAGGCGATCGACGGGAGGAGGCTGCCGGTGGCGATCCGGAGGGTGCCTGCCACCAGGCCGAGGAGAAACGTCGCCGGCATGCGTTCGGGGAGGAGGTGGGCCAGCGCGAAGAGACCGGCCTGGGCCGTCACTGCGGCGGCCGTCCGGGCCGCCGTCGCGTTCTTTCCCGCGAGTGCCGCGAGGGCCCAGCCGCGGAAGAGCGACTCCTCCGCCACCGCCGGAAGGAGCGACACCAGCGCCGCCGACACCCACCATGGTCGCTCGCGAACCAGCCCCACGATCCGCTCCGAGAGCGCGCGGACCTCGGCCGAGGGCTCGGAGCCGCCGAAGGCGAGGAACGCCGCCGCCGAGAGAAGGAACGTACCGGCGCCGAGGAGCACGCCGCCTCCGATGGCGGCGGCACCCGCAGCCCGCCTGCCGGGGAGCCCGAGGGCGAAGGTCGCGCGCGCGTCGACCCGCTGCCACCAGGCGGCCGCCGCCAGCGGCAGGAGCACCGCCACCCCCTGCTGCACCGGGATGCCGAGAAGCAGGTCGCGCGGCGCGATGCCCTGGACGTACCACAAGGCCGCGATCCCGGCGATGACGGGCACCACGCCCTGGATCACGGAGGGCAGCGCGCGCGGCGCGGGACGGTCGAGGAGTCCGCCGCGGACGTCGTCGGGGCCGCGGAAGAGCACGTCCTCGTCGGCGAGGAGCCAGGCGGTGACCCGCAGCAGGAGCCAGGTGGCCAGCGCCGCCGACAGCAGCGACGCCACGAGCCCCAGCGCGATCCCGGCGGCCTCCTCGGGCCAGGCGCCGGAGAGGGCGTCGCGTGCGAGCATCACCTGGCCGGCGAAGGGGATGACGGCGGCGGCCCCCGAGCCGCGGAGGCCGGGGACGAGGGCCGATCCGGCCAAGCCCGCCACCAGGAGGATCACCGGCGTGAGCGTGTTCTGCGCCTCCTTGCCGCTCTTGGAGGCGGTGGTCACGGCGAGGCACGTGGCGGCGGCGATCGCCGCCAGCCCCACGAACGCCGCGATCGTGACGGCGATCCCGGGCACCAGGCCCGGAGGCGCGGCCGAGCCCGCCGGGAGGAAGCGGAGGCCCACGCCGGCGGTGGCCGCGATCGAGAGGCAATTGGCGGCGAGCGTGGCCAGCGTCACCGCCCACACCGCGAGGAACTTGCCGAACACGATGCTCCCCGCCGAGCACGGGGCCATGAGGAGCGTCTCCACGGTGCCCCGCTCCTTCTCGCCGGCGATCGCGTCGATGGCCGGGTAGAACGCCCCGGTCATCGTCAGCACCGACAGGAGCACGAGGACCGCGGCGGTGAGCGCGGGGACGAGGGTCTCCGTCGCGACCGGCGGCGCTTGTGCCGAGCCTCCCAATTCGCGGAGACGCAGCGGCACGAGCCATTCCCCGGGCAAGCCGGCCGCGGCGACGCGCCGTCCCCGGGCATCCTCGGCGACGGCGTGCATCACCCCCTCGAACTGCTCCCGTGCCCGACGGGACGAGGGGCGCTGCGAGGGGAAACGGAAGGGGATGTCGACCGTGCCGCCGCCATCGAGCGCCGCGACCAGCCCGGCGGGGGCGTCGATCCAGACGTCGGCGGCGCCCGCCTCGACCGCGGCGATCGCCTCCTCGGGGGGGCCGTGGAGGAACTGGGCCTTCGAGGGCCAGGCGGACCCCGGCGCGTCCTCGGGCCTCCCGCGCTCGATCACCGCCTCGATGCGGGCGGCGAGCGGGCCGGCGTCGGGGCCGCTGGTGGCGACGGTGATCGGCGCCGGGGCGTTTCGCGTCTCGAGGTCGCTCACGGCGGTGCGGACGCCCAGGGCGCTGGACAGCGCGACGATCGGGTAGGTCACCATCGGAAGCAGGAGAGTGACGAACAGCGTGCGCCGGTCGCGGACGAACTCGAGCAGGTCGCGCCGCGCGATGGAGAGCGCGGCGGCCAGGGGGCTCGAACGCGTGTCGACGGGATCGGACGGGGCGGGAGACGACGCGGTCATTCGGTGGTCGCCTCCCCGACGGCGGCGAAGAACGCGTCCTCGAGGTCGGCCCGGTCGCCGACGATCGTCGCCAGCGGCCCGGCGGCGACGACCCGCCCGCCATGGATGACGACGAAGCGGTCGCAGCGGTGCTCGATCTCGCGGAGGCGGTGCGTGGAGAGGAGGATCGCGCGGCCCTGGGCGCGGAGGTCGGCGAGGAGCCCGAGCAGGTCGCGCGCCCCGATGACGTCGAGGGCGCTGGTCGGCTCGTCGAGGACGATCGCCGGGGGATCGTGCACGAGCGCCCGGCCCACGCTCACCCGCTGCCGTTGTCCGGAGGAGAGCCGGCCGGCTGGCCGGTCGGCGTAGCGCCCGAGATCGAGCTGGCCGACGAGCCCCTCCACGCGGGCGTCGAGGAGGGCGCCCGACAGGCCGTGGAGCTCGCCGAAGGAGCGGAGGATCTCGCGCGGCGTGAGCCGGTCGGGCACTCCGGTGGTGGCCGAGACGTAGCCCAGGCGCCGGCGGGCGCCGACCGGATCGATCGTCACGTCACGGCCGTCGATCCGCGCCGTGCCGGAGGTGGGGCGCAGGAGCGTGGCGAGCATGCGGAGCGTGGTCGTCTTGCCGGCCCCGTTGGCGCCGAGCAGGCCGACCATCTCCCCGGAGCGCACGTCGAACGACACGCCGTCGACGGCACGGACGACGGCCCCCGACGTCGAGCGGTAGTCCTTCACGAGCCCCTGGACGTCGATCAAGTCATGTCTCCTCGCTGGGGGGGAACTGCCGCCATTCGAGGATCGCACAGGCCACGGCCAGGAACAGCACCGTCAGGCCCAGCACGCTCGCCACCTGCCACCAGGGGCGAGAGGGATCGATGATCAGCTGGAGCTCGGCGCGGATCTCCCGCTGCCATCCCATCCAGGCCACCAGCAGCGTCCGCAGCCTCAACGAAACGGTGAATTGGTTGACGACGGCGGGGATCAGGCCCGCGAGCACCTCCACCAGCACCGCCACGCCGACGGAGGCGACCAGCGACTTCTTCGGGACGATCACCGCCGGCAGGGCGAACAGCGCCCCGCGTCCGATCGCGGAGAGGAGCACGAGCGCCGCGAACGTGCCGGCGAGGTTCCGTCCTCCCCGGATGACGTCGGCCCAGAGCACCAGCCCGAGAGCCAGAAGCGCCACCGCGACGGTCCAGGTCACCGCAGCCAGCCACGTGCCCAGGAGAAGCGACCGCCTTCCCCCGGGACGCACGGCGACGTGCGCCCAGGTGCCGCGTTCGAGCTCGTCGGAGACCGCGGGGCTCATCGTCACGAGCAACCCCAGCATGCAGACCACCTCCGGCACGAGCGCGAAGAGCATCAGCGCCCCCGCCTCGCGGGGAAGCCGTTCGCCGACGGCGTTCACCGCCGCGGTCATCACGGCCACCGGAAAGCTCGCCCCGAGGAGCGCCATCACCAGCCGCGGGGGCGTGATGAGCCGGGCGAGCTGGAATCGCGCCACCGCGACGATCGACGCCAGCGCCGGCAACGGCGCGAGGGACCGGCCCTCCTGCTCGGGGATCGTGCTCATGACGCCACCCCGCGATGGAGCTGCACGAGCCGGCCGAAGATGCCCTCGAGCGAACGGTCGCTCGCTTGGAGCTGGCGGACGAGGATCCCCTCGGCGACGGCGGCCGTCCCGATCCGTTCGGCGAAGGCGGCGGGGGAGCGCGTCTCCACGACGATCGCGTCCTCGCCCGAGAAACGGACGGCGTCGGCGTCGCCGGAGGCGCTGGCCAGTTCCGCCAGCCGGCGGGGGGCGTCGGAGACGACGCGGACCTCGGAGGGGAGCGTGTCGATGAGCCGGCGGATCTCGCCGACGGTGCCGCTGGCGACGAGACGACCGCCGAGGATCACCGCCAGGCCCGCCTCGAGCGCCTCGACCTCGTGGAGCAGGTGGCTGGCGACGAGCAGGCTCCGCGAGCGGGCCCAAGCCCGGACGAGCGAGACGAGCTCGTGGCGGGCCACCGGATCGAGGCCGTCGAACGGCTCGTCGAGGACGAGCAGGTCGGGGTCGTGGGCGATGGCTCCGGCGAGCTTGGCGCGCTGCCGCTGCCCTTTGGAGAGGGTGGAGAGCGGACGCCTGGCCGCCTCGCCGAGGCCCACCTGCTCGAGCGTCCGATCGGCACGCTCGAGGGCCGCCGCGGGGGTGTATCCGGAGAGGCAGACGAGGTACCGCACCCATTCCCGCGCCGTGGCGGACCGCTCGGTGATGTCGGAGGAGGGGCAGAGGCCGATGCGGCGCAGGACGCGGGCGTTGCAGAAGGGGCGCTCCCCGAACACGCGCACCTTCCCCATCGAGGGGCGCAATTGTCCGGTGACGAGGCCGAGGAAGGTCGTCTTCCCGGCGCCGTTGGGGCCGAGGAGCCCGTAGGCGCCGCCGCCGAGGTCGACCGTGACGTCGTTGACACCGATCACGGTGCCGTAGAGCTTCGTCACGCCCTGGAAGGAGATCATGCGGGAGCCGTTGGAAGGGTGTCAGACCCGGGCGGGGGCATCGACGCGCCACCAGAGGACCAGCGCCGAAAGGACGGCCACGGTGGCCAGTGCCGCCAGCGGGGGGAGGACGGCCTCCGGCCGGCGCTCGATGCCGAAAATCCACGCCTGGACGACGCCCAGCGCGTGGTAGGGGGAGAGCCAGGCCCAGCGGTCGATCGTCGGATCGAGCCCCGCCGCCTTCGAGATCCAGCGGATGCGGCGGAGGTCGAAAGGGGCGCCGCCGGGTCGTGCCATCGGCTCGAGGACGTCGGTGAGGCCGCCACGACGGTTCTGCCGCCGCCACGGCGTCCCCTCCCCCACCCCCAGCCCGTCGTCGGCGACGGCCGCCTGCTCGTCGGCCGCCGCGGCCCGTGCCATGTCGGCGCCGGCGAGCGAGGTGTGCGCCACCCAGCAGGCGATCCAGGTGGCGAACCAGGCGAAGCTCGCGATGCGGCTCTCGGCGGTCAGCGACGAGAACGCCAGTGCCATCAGCACCATGGGGAGGGCCAGCGCGACGCTCGCCACCACGATCCGCACCGGCAGGTCCCAGGTGGCCACCGCCACCCATACGCTCGGGCTCACCGCCACCCCCGCCATCCACAGTCCCAGGGCCGGGAGCATCGTGATCGTGGCCACGAGCAGTCCGAGGATGAGGAGCTTCCCGGCGACGTATTCGAACTTTCCCACCGGACGGGTGAAGTAGATGAGCCAGGCCTTGGCACGGAGATCGCGCGAGACGAGCGCCGGCGCGACCAGGCCGATGACGATCGCCAGGAGGATCGCCTGCGGCGAGCGCATGAAGGCCAGCAGCAGCCGTGACCAGACCGCCCGCCGGGTGCGCAGCAATTCGACTTCCGGGTCGGCGTGCTTCCCCGCCTCGGGTTCGGCGCCGCCGAAGGAATCGGCGATCACCTTTCCCAGGACCCCGATGCCGTCGATGTCGCGGCCGCGGCTGACCTGGTCGCGCATCGCCCCCAGGCGTCCCTCGTCCACCGCCTGCTCGAAGGCGAAGAAGCTGCCGGCGAAGAGGAGGGCCGGGCTCCAGGCGAAGAACACCGCCCGGCGCAGCCAGCGGCTGGCCCAGGCGAGGCGGATTCCCGTGGCGGCGATCACCAGGATCGCCGAGAGCGAGCCCTGGAGATTCCCGCGCCAGGGCCGGTAGCCGACGTCATGGAGCGGCATGGCGAACGACCTCCCTCCCACCGGGCACGCCCGCGAGCGCCTCGAGGAACACCTCCTCCAGCGGCCGCCGCGCCGGTCCGAGCGCAAGGACCCGCGCCCCGCAGGCCGCCGCCTCGCTCCACACGCGGCGGATCGCCTCGTCGGACCCCGCCTGGAGGAGGATCACCCCGTCGGCCTCCCCCTTCGGACCGTTCGCGAGACGGGCCGGGACGCCGCGGGCCACGAGGCGGCCGAGCAGCGTATCGACCGGCCCCTTGACCTCGAGCCGCTCCTCGGGGACGCCCGGCTGGGTCAGCTCCGGGATCGTGCCGGCCAGACGGACGCGGCCGCCGGCGAGGAGGATCACGCGCTGGCAGATCGACTGCACGTCGGGGAGGACGTGCGTGGAGACGAGGATCGTCTTGCCGTGGTCGCGGGCGAGCGTCGTGAGCCGGCCGAGCATCGCCCGCCGTTCGATCGGGTCGAGGCCGTTGGTGGGCTCGTCGAGGATCACCAGCCGCGGGTCGTGGACGATCGCCGCGGCGAAGGAGATCTTCTGCTTGTTGCCGACCGAGAGCGTCTCCACGGCCCGATAACGCTCCTGCCCCGCGTCGCACCAGTCGAGGACCTCGTGCGAGCGACGCAGCGCCTCCGTGCCGGGCAGGCCCGAGAGCCTCGCGGCGTAGCAGACCATCTCGACCCCGGAGAGCCCGGGGATCGAGCACTCGTCCTCGGGCACGACGCCCACCAGGCGGCGCACGCGGCGGGAGTCGGCGTGGGGGTCGAGTCCGAAGACGCGCACGCTTCCCTCGGCGACGCGGACGAGGCCGAGGATCGACTTGACGAGCGTGCTCTTGCCGGCGCCGTTGGGGCCCACGAGCCCGGTGATGCCGGGAGGAACGTCGAGGGAGACCCGGTCGAGGACGGTGCGGTGCCCGTAACGCTTCACCACCCCGGCGACGCGGACCGGAAGGGGGGAGGGGAGAGGCGGCGGCGCCTGTTCCTCGGGTGGGGACGCTCCGATCATGCGACGTGCCTCGTGCCTTTCCGCTCAGCCCTCCATGACCTCGGTTTCCTTGACCTTGGCCAGGTCGCCCACCTTCGTCTCGTAGGTCTTGGTGAGCTCCTGCACCTCCTCCTTCGCGGAGTCGCAGTCGTCCTCGGTGAGGGTGCCGTCGGTCTTCTCGGTGTCGGCCGCCTTGTTGGCGTCACGGCGGACGTTGCGGATGGCGACGCGCGCCTCCTCGGCCAATTCGCGGATCCGCGCGGTCATCTTCTTGCGGACGTCGGTGGAGAGGGCGGGGATCGTGATCCGGATGACGCGGCCGTCGCTCTGCGGATTGAAGCCGAGATCGGCGGCCTGGATCGCCTTCTCGATGTCCTTGAGCGTGCCCGGGTCGAAGGGGCGGACGACGATCTGGTTCGGCTCCGGGGCGCCGACGCTGGCCAGGGCCTTGATCGGCGTCGGCGAGCCGTAGACCTCGACGCGGAGCGAGTCGACCAGGCCGGGGTTGGCGCGGCCCGTGCGGATGCCGGTGAGCGCGTGGCGGAAGACGTCCACCGCCTTCTCCATCCGTTCCTCGGCATCGAGAAGGATCTCGTCGACCGGCATGCGGGCACACTCCTTCGTGGCGGATTCGTGACTCGTTCTCGGGCCGGCCGCGGGGGGCGGCGGATGCGTTGCCGCGACGGGCCCCGAGACCCGACAATTCTCCCGGGGGGCCGGAGGGGACGCAAGCGCCTCGCGCGGCGGCGGCCGCACCGCGCCCCCCGGACTCCCGCCCGCACCTTTCCGGAGACGCACGATGTCGATCGCGCCGCACGAGCCACGCTCCCCTGCCGGCCGCTTCCAGGGGGGGCCGCGCCGACTCCGCGCGACGTGGCGCACGCTGGCCCTCGTGACGGCGGCGCTGTGCGGCCAGTCGTCGGCCGAGGCCGCCGGCCGGAGGGGGGACGCCCCTCCCAACGTGGTCATCGTCACCGCCGACGACCTGGGCTGGGGCGACCTCGGCTGCCAGGGCCATCCCACGATCCGGACGCCGAACCTCGACCGGATGGCCGCCGAGGGGATCCGCTTCACCGACTTCTACTCCGCCGGCGAGGTCTGCACCCCGAGCCGGGCGGCGCTGCTCACCGGCCGGTACGCCATCCGCAGCGGCATGTGCCACGACCGCTTCCGCGTCCTCCGCGCCAAGTCGCTGGGGCACCTTCCCGATTCGGAGGTCACGCTCGCCGAACTCCTCCGCGGACGGGGCTACCGCACCGCCTGCATCGGCAAATGGCATCTCGGCTCGTTCGGCAACGAGCCGGCGGGGCACCCTTCGAAGCACGGCTTCGACTTTTTCTTCGGCCTCCCCCACTCCAACGACATGGACCCCGCCCTGTCTCTTATACACATCTGACGCTGCCGACGATACTCCTT
>CAWUOA010000112.1:0-9447 GCA_963923225.1 uncultured Planctomycetaceae bacterium | reverse complement strand
GGGTGCATGGCGGATCTTCTCCAAGTGACCGAAGCGGGGCTGTGGTGCCCGCGCGGCGACTTCTGGATCGACCCCTGGCGGCCGGTGCCGCGGGCGGTGATCACCCACGCCCACGCCGACCATGCCCGGCCCGGCTGCGACCGCTACCTCTGCGCGGCGCCGGGCAAACTCGTCCTCCGCACCCGGCTCGGGCCCTCCGCCACGATCGACACCCTCCGCCACGGCGAGGCGACGACGATCGACGGCGTGCGCGTCTCGCTCCATCCGGCCGGCCACCTCCTCGGCTCGGCCCAGGTCCGCGTCGAGCACGGCGGCACGACCTGGGTGGTCAGCGGCGATTACAAGATCGCCCCCGATCCCACCTGCGCCCCCTTCGAGCCGGTGGCGTGCGACGTCTTCGTCACCGAGTCGACCTTCGGCCTGCCGATCTACCGCTGGCCCGAGCCGGGGGTGATCGCCGCCGAGATCGACGCCTGGTGGCGCGAGAACCAGGCCGAAGGACGGACGAGCGTCCTCCTGGCCTACGCCCTCGGCAAGGCACAGCGCCTCGCCGCGATGGTCGATCCGACGATCGGGCCGATCTACGCGCACGGCGCGGTGACGAAGCTCGTCAGGGCCTACCGCGACAGCGGCGTGCGCCTCCCGCCGATCGACTCGGTCCCCGCGCGGGCCAAGCGCGTGGGCAACGGCCGGGGGCTGGTCATCGCGCCGCCGTCGGCGGTCGCGGGGGGCTGGCTGCGGGCCTTCGGCGAAGTGGCCGTGGCGAGCGCGTCGGGGTGGATGACCGTGCGCGGGATGCGCAGGCGCCGCGGCGTCGACCGCGGCTTCGTCCTCTCCGACCACGCCGACTTCCCCGGGCTCGTCGCGGCCGTCGAGGCCACCGGCGCCCGCCGCGTGCTCGTCACGCACGGCTCCTCGGAATCCTTCGCCCGCTTCCTCCGCGGCCGCGGCCTCGAGGCCGACGTCCTCGCCACACGCTTTACCGGCGAGGCCCCCGACGATGACGGCGACACGGAGGCCGCGGCCGAGATGCCCCCGGAAGACGACGGGCCCCCGCAGCGCCCCGCGTCGCAGGCGGAGCCGGACGACGACGACGGGGATCGCGGCTCATGAAGGCCTTCACCGATCTCTACTGGCGTCTCGACCGCACCACGCGGTCCTCCGCGAAGGAGGAGGCGCTCGAGCACTACTTCCGCGCCGTGCCGGCCGAGGATGGCGCGGTGGCGGTGCACCTCCTCTCCGGCGGCCGGCAGTCGCGCGCCGTCAAGGCGACGAGCCTGCGGGCCTGGGCGGCCGAGGCGGCCGGCATCCCCGACTGGCTCGTCGAGGAGTGTTACGCCCACGTCGGCGATCTCGCCGAGACGCTCGCGCTGTTGCTGCCCGACGGCGGCGTTCCCGCGGAGGGCCTGCTCGCCGACGCCCCGCCGGCGCTTTCGGGCCTGGCGGCCTGCGTCCGCGACACCGTCGGCCGGCTCCGCGCCTGCCGCGACGACGACGCGCGGCGCGAGATCGTCGAAGCGACCTGGCGCGTGCTCGCGCCGCGCGAGCGGATCGTGTGGCACAAGCTCCTCACCGGCGGCCTGCGCGTGGGGGTGTCGCGGACGCTCGTCGCGCGGGCTCTGGCGACCGTGGCGGGCGTGGAGCCGGCGGTGATGCTCGAGCGACTGGTGGCCGCCGATCTCGACGCGCCGGGCGCCTTCGAGCGTCTCCTCGATCCCGGCGACGAAGGGCCGAGCCGCCGGCCCTACCCCTTCCACCTCGCCGCGCCCCTCGACGACGCCCCCGAATCGCTCGGGCCCGTCGACGACTGGCAGATCGAATGGAAATGGGACGGCATGCGGGCGCAGCTCGTGCGCCGCGACGGCCGCACGGCGATCTGGTCGCGCGGCGAGGAGCTCGTCGACGACCGCTTCCCGGACGTCGTCGCGGCGGCGGCCGCGCTCCCCGAGGGCACGGTGCTCGACGGCGAGCTGATGGTGGTCGCCGACGGCCGGCCGGCCGGATTCGCGGCGCTCTCGAGCCGCATGCACAGGAAGGCCCCCTCGCGACGCGACCTCGAGCGGTTCCCCTGCGCGCTCGTGGCCTGGGACCTGCTCGAGTCGGAGGGGGTCGATCTCCGCACCCGGCCGCTCGCCGAGCGCCGCGCCGCGCTCGAGCGCCTCGCCGCGAACGGAGGCTGGCCCGCGCTCGATCCGCCGCGGCGCGGCCAGGAGGCGACGGCACGGCGCGGCGAGGCGCTCTTTCTCTCGCCGCGGATCGTCGCCGGCGACTGGGGAGGAGTGGCCGAGGCCCGTGGGCAGGCGCGCGACCGCGGCGTCGAGGGGCTGCTCCTCAAGCGGCTCGACTCCCCCTACTCCGCGGGCCGGCCGCGCGGGGCCTGGTGGAAGTGGAAGGTCGATGCCCTCGAGATCGACGCCGTTCTCGTCGCGGCCGTGGCCGGCCATGGCCGCCGTGCCGGCCTCCACACCGACTACTCCTTCGCCGTGTGGGACGACGATCGCCTGGTCACGATCGCCAGCGCCTATTCCGGGCTCACCGATGCGGAGCTCGTGGAGGTCGATCGGATCGTGAAGAAGACGACGGTGGAGCGGAAGGGGGCGTGGCGCGGCGTCACCCCCACGCTCGTCATGCAGCTGGCCTTCGAGCGCGTCGCCGAATCGACCCGGCACAATTCCGGCGTGGCGGTCCGCTTCCCGCGGATCGAGCGGCTGCGGCCCGACAAGACGCCGAAGGAAGCGGGCACGCTCGCCGAACTGCGCGCGATGGCCGACGCCCTCCCCGCGACCCCCGAAGCCGCGCCCGCCCCCGAAGGCGGCGCCGCACCGCGGCCCGGCCGCAAGGCCGGCACCCGCCGCGACGATCCGCGGCAGCGGCGCCTGTTCGACGAGCAGGAGCCGCGATGACCTCGCGCGCGCGGCGCGAGCCGCTCCCGGCCGATCTGGCGGCGCTGCGCGCCTGGTACCGCAAGCGCGGCTGGAAGCCGTTCCCCTTCCAGGAGGAGGTGTGGCGCAGGGCGGCGGAGGGCGAAAGCGGCCTCGTCCACGCCCCCACCGGCACCGGCAAGACCCTCGCCGCCTGGCTCGGTGCCCTGGCCCGGAGCCGGCGGCTCGCGGCGGCCCGCGGCGACGAAGGAGCGCGGGAGGCCCTGCGCGTGGTGTGGATCACGCCGCTCAAGGCCCTCGCCGCCGACACGGTGCAGGCGCTCGAGAGCCCGCTTGCCGATCTCTCCGCCTGGCTCATGCCGAACGCCGGCCGCCGCCCGCCGCGGTGGCGCGTCGCCACGCGCACCGGCGACACCGCCGCCGCGGAGCGCCGCCGCCTCCGCCAGCACCGCCCGCACGCGCTCGTCACGACCCCGGAGTCGCTCTCGCTCCTCCTCTCGCTCGACGACGCCCACGACGTCTTCGCCGATCTCGAGACGGTGATCGTCGACGAGTGGCACGAGCTGGTCTCGTCGAAGCGCGGCGTGCAGACGGAGCTGGCACTCGCGCGCCTGCGGGCCCTCGCTCCGGATCTCGTCACCTGGGGGCTGTCGGCGACCCTCGCCAACCTCGACGACGCGCTTCAGGCCCTCGTCGGCCCGGCGGCGGCGCCGCTCGCGACGGTGGTCAGCGCCCGCATCCCGCGGAAGCTCGTCATCGAGTCGCTCGTGCCGGTGCCGATGGAGCGCTTCCCCTGGGCGGGCCACATGGGGATGCGCCTCCTCCCGCAGGTCCTCGGCGTGCTCGACCGGGCGAGCACGAGCCTCGTCTTCACCAACACGCGCTTCCAGGCGGAACGCTGGTTCGACGCCATCCGCGCCGCCCGGCCGGAATGGAAGGAGCGGATGGCGCTCCACCACGGCTCGATCGACCGCGAGCTCCGCGAGGCGGCCGAGGAAGGGCTCAAGCGGGGAAAGCTCCGCTGCGTGGTGGCGACGTCGAGCCTCGATCTCGGCGTCGACTTCGGCCCGGTCGACCAGGTGCTCCAGGTGGGGAGCCCCAAGGGGGTCGGCCGCCTCCTCCAGCGTGCCGGCCGCTCCGGCCACGCCCCGGGGGCCACCGGCCGGCTCGTCTGCGTCCCCACGCACGCGCTCGAGCTGGTGGAGTGCGCCGCGGCGCGGGAGGCGGTGGCATCCGGCGAGGTCGAGGCCCGCGAGCCGCTCGACGAGCCGCTCGACGTCCTGGCCCAGCATCTGGTCACCGTCGCCTGCTCCGGCGGCTTCCGCCCCGCGGACCTCCTCGCCGAGGTCCGCTCCACGCGCGCCTACCGCGGCCTCGACGACCGCTCCTGGCGCTGGGCGCTCGACTTCGCCGCCCGCGGTGGCCCGGCGCTGGCCGCCTATCCCGACTTCGCCCGCATCGTGGAGCGCTTCGGTCGCTGGTACGTCGCCTCGCCGGCGATCGCGCGCCGCCACCGGATGGCGATCGGCACGATCGCCGGCGACGCCACCGTCGAGGTGAAGCAGACGCGCGGCGCGAGCCTGGGAACGGTGGAGGAATCGTTCGTGGCCCGGCTCGCCCCGGGGGACCGCTTCCAGTTCGCCGGCCGGGCGCTCGAGCTGGTGCGCGTCGAAGGGCCGGTGGCCTGGGTGAAGCGGGCCCGCCGCGCCCCCGGCGCCGCCGAGGGCCTCGCGGTGCCGCGCTGGAACGGCAGCAAGATGCCCTTCTCCACGCTCGTGGCCCGCAAGGTGCTCGAGCTCGTCCGCGCCGCCGCGACGCCGGGCGCCCGGGTGCCGGACGAGATGAAGGCCGTGCTCCCGCTCCTCCGCACGCAGGCCCTCACCAGCCGCCTCCCCGACGCCGACACGCTCCTCATCGAGCGGGCCGAGACCGGCCGCACCGCGCGGGGGGAGCCGGCCGCCTGCCACGCCTTCCTCTTCCCCTTCGAGGGCCGGCTCGTCCACGACGGCCTGGCGGCGCTGGTGGCGTGGCGCGTGGCACGCGACCGGCCGAGCACCTTCCAGCTCGCCGCCACCGACTGGGGCCTCGAGCTTTCCGGGAGGCGGCCCCTCCCCGGCGACGCCGCGACGTGGCGCCGGCTCCTCTCGCCGGCGGGGCTCCTCGAGGATCTCGTCGCGTGCCTCCACGGCACGGAGCTCGCGCGACGCCACTTCCGCGAGGTGGCGCGCGTCGCCGGGCTCGTCTCGGGGGGCCGCCGGTCGGAGCGGCAGACGCAGGCCTCCGCCGGCCTGTTCTTCGACGTCCTCCTCGAACACGACGCCGACAACATGCTCCTGGCCCAGGCCCGGCGCGAGGTGCTCGAGCGGCAGTTCGAGTACCGCCGGCTCGCCAGGACGCTCGAGCGGATCGCCACGCTCGACATCGTCGTCGTCGACACGCCGCGGATCTCGCCGCTGGCCTTCCCGATCTGGGCCGAACATGTTCAGTCGCGCCTCACGACGCAGGACTGGCTCGAGCGGGTGGTGGAGATGGCCCGCGATCTGGAGGCGTCGTAGTCCGGCCGCTTCCCCGGGGGGCGATGCCCGGCTACCGTGGGCGAGAGGCCCGCGCCGGACACACGGGCGACGGCGCGGCGACTTCCAGGAGCGAGCAGGGATGCCGATCGAGCGGGGCCGCATCGTCGTCGACTCTCGTGCAGACGCCGACGTGCGTCTCCTCCCCGGGCGCGCGGCGCTCGTCGCCGCGACGCGGACGCTCCTGGTGGCCGATCTCCACCTCGGCAAGGCGGCGACCTTCCGCCGGGCCGGGATTCCCGTGCCGGAAGGCTCCGCGGGGCGCGACCTCGACCGGCTCACCCGGCTCGTCGCGGACACGCGAGCGACGCGGGTGATCGTCGTCGGCGACCTCCTCCATTCGGCCGCCGGCTGCACGCCGGGCGTGATCGACCAATTCCGGGCGTTCCGCGACGGCTGCCCGGCGACGCCGATCCTCCTCGTGCTCGGCAATCACGACGTCGCGGCCCGGCGGCACGCCGAGGCCCTCGGCCTCGATGGCTGCGTCGGATCGCTCGACGAGGGGCCGCTGCGGCTGGTCCACTCGGCCGGGGAGGCCGGCGACGGGAAGGATCCGCTCCCGGAAGCGATCGGCCTGGTGGTGGCCGGCCACGTCCACCCGCGCGTCGTCCTCTCCGCGGCGGGGGGCGACCGGCTCGCGGAGCGCTGCTTCCATCTCGACGGGGGAGTCCTCACGCTCCCCGCCTTCGGATCGTTCACCGGCGGCCAGTCGATGCCCGACTCGGCGACGGCCCGGGCCTGGATCGCGCGCGACGACGGCGTCGTCGAGGTGACGAGGCTCCTGCGGCGCGCTCGGGCCTGAGGGACGACCGGTTCAGCCCGCCTCGACGACCGCCCGGATCGCGGCGGGGAGCGCCACGATCAGGTCGCGCGCGGTGAGCGAGTGCTCGCCGAGCGAAGCCGCCGCGACGTCGCCGGCACGGCCGTGGATCCAGGCGGCGAGGCGTGCGGCGTCGAAGGGCGTCGGACGCCCCGGCGCGTTCGCGACACCGACCATCGGCTGCCAGAGGAGCGCCGCGAGGATGCCGGTGAGGACGTCGCCGGCACCGCCGGTGGCCATCCCGGGGTTGCCGGTGGCGTTGGCGGCGCGGCGGGTGCCGTCGGTAACGAGCGTGTCGGGCCCCTTGAGGAGGATCACCAATCCCCACTCGGCAGCCAGGTCCACCGCGGCGCTCTCGAGGGGGCCGCGGGAGGGAGGCGCGCCCGCGGCGGAACCGTCGCCGAGGAAGCGGCGCATCTCTCCGGCATGGGGGGTGAGGACGCGCGGCCCGGCATGATCCGCCAGACGCCCGGGATCGAACCGGGCGAGCCACCACAGCGCGTCGGCGTCGAAGACCGCCGGCCCCGGGAACCGCTCCCACAGCCGGGACACGATGCCGCCCGACGGATCGGACCTCCCCAGACCGGGCCCCACCGCCAGGACGTCGGCCCGGGAGGCGAGCGCGAGAATCGGCTCGAGCGCGTCCGTCGCGAAGGTGCCGTCGTGGCGCGCGGGGAGCGGATGCGTCATCACGCAGGGATCGAACGTCGCCGCGATGGCCGCCGCCGGGGCCGGGGCCGCGAGATCGACCAGGCCCGCGCCTGTCCGCAGGGCCGCCATCGCGGACAGCGCCGGCGCGCCCGCCATGCCTTCGGCACCCCCGACCACCAGCACCCGGCCGTAGTCGCGTTTGCTCGATTCCCGGGCCCGCCGGGCGAGGCGCGGGAGGTCGGGGGGAATCGAGGACGGGGAATCCATGCGAGGGCGGGGTCCGACGGGGCTGAGGCGGGCGCGAAACGGGCGGAAGGGCGGGCCGGTGGCGACGAACGGGCGCCGGTGCCGCGGAATGTCGTTACCTTGACTGAAAACCCCGGCTCGGGCTACCCTCGCCCTCAAAATCCCGCGGTTTCGCGCTCCGGTCGCGCCGGCGTTCCCGCCAGGCTTCGACGGCGCCATCGCGGCGAACAGGGTCCATCCCCCAGCAGGCACCATCGATGAGCGCGGCACACAAGCCCGACGACTTTTTCAACACGAAGCAGATCCGTCGGCTGATCGCTCTGATGGAGAAGCACGACCTCGCCGAGGTCGATCTGAAGAACGCCGACCAACGGGTGCGGATCAAGCGCGGCGGCGAGGTGGTGGTGTCCCCGACGGCACCGGCCCGCGCCGCCGCTCCGGCCGTGGCTCAGCCCCAGACGGCCGCGGCCCCCGCGGAGACGTCCAAGCTCCTCGAGATCAAGAGCCCGATGGTGGGCACCTTCTATCGGGCCAGCGGCCCCGACTCCGCGCCGTTTATCAAGGTGGGGGACCGGATCGGTCCGGAGAAGACCGTCTGCATCATCGAGGCGATGAAGGTCTT
Source organism: uncultured Planctomycetaceae bacterium (assembly GCA_963923225.1). GTDB lineage: Bacteria > Planctomycetota > Planctomycetia > Pirellulales > UBA1268 > QWOP01. The sequence continues at coordinate 1,653 of CAWUOA010000112.1, read as the reverse complement.
CAACGAGATCCCCGCCGGCGTCTCCGGCCAGGTGGTGGCGATCCTCGTCGAGAACGGCCACCCGGTCGAGTTCGGCCAGGTCCTGGTGAAGGTCGATCCGGAGAAGTGAGCCGCGTGCGAGCGGCACGACGACGATTCCAGGGGCACCGAGCCCCGAACTTCCGCCGGCGGACGGCGGTCGACCAGCGCCGGCACTCGGTCCCGGCATCCCCATCCGGGCGGAACGCATGTTCAAAAGGGTGCTGATTGCCAACCGCGGAGAGATCGCCCTGCGGGTGATCCGGGCCTGCCGCGAGATGGGCATCGAGACGGTCGCCATCTACAGCGAGGCCGACCGCGACGGTCCCTGGCTGTCGCTCGCCGACGAGGCGATCTGCGTGGGGCCGGCGAAGGCCTCCGAGAGCTACCTGCGCATCGACCGCGTGATCAGTGCCGCCGAGGTGGGGAACGTCCAGGCGATCCATCCGGGCTACGGCTTCCTTTCCGAGAACGCCCACTTCGCCGAGGTCTGCCGCTCCTGCGACATCGGCTTCATCGGCCCCACTCCCGAGGCGATGGCCCGGGTGGGGGACAAGAACTCCGCCCGGGCGCTGGCCCGCGAGGCGAAGGTCCCCTGCGTGCCGGGGAGCGACGGGATCATCGAGAGCGAGGACGACGCCGTCCGCACCGCCCGCCAGATCGGCTTTCCGGTGCTTCTCAAGGCCACCGCCGGCGGCGGCGGCAAGGGGATGCGCGTCGCCGCCAACGACCTGGCCCTCGCCGCCGCCTGGCAGCAGGCCTCCGCCGAGGCGTTGGCCGCCTTCGGCAACGCCGGGATCTACATGGAGCGGTACGTGGAGAAGCCCCGGCACGTCGAGGTGCAGGTTCTCGGCGACCAGCACGGCACGATGCTCCACCTCTGGGAGCGCGACTGCTCCACCCAGCGGCGCCATCAGAAACTGATCGAGGAGAGCCCCTCGCCGAAGCTCGCCCCCGAGACGCGGAAGGCGATGTGCGAGGCGGCGGTACGGCTGTGCAAGGCGGCCGGCTACCACTCCGCCGGGACCGTCGAGTTCATCGTCGACCAGCAGGGCAACTACTACTTCATCGAGGTCAACGCCCGCATCCAGGTGGAGCATCCGGTGAGCGAGCTCGTCACCGGCATCGATCTGGTGAAGGCCCAGATCCGCGTCGCCGCCGGCGAGAAGCTCGACCTCCGCCAGGAGGACATCGTCCCGCGGGGCCACGCCATCGAGTGCCGCATCAACGCCGAGGATCCGGCCGCGAACTTCCGTCCCTGTCCGGGAAAGATCGAGCAGATCTTCGCCCCCGGAGGCTACGGCGTCCGCTGGGACTCGCACGCCGCCGCCGGCTACGTCGTCCCGCCGCATTACGACTCGCTGGTCGGCAAGCTCATCGTCCACCAGCCGACGCGCGACGCCGCGATCGACACGATGCTCCGGGCCCTGTCGGAGCTGCGCGTCGCGGGCATCCGCACCACCGTCCCGCTCCACCGCGACATCCTCGGCCTGTCGGCCTTCCGCAACGCCGAGATCGACACGAAATACGTCGAGCGCTGGCTGGCCGGCTGAGGCCCGCGCCGTCCTCTCCCTTCCTGCCGGGGCAGGTGCGGGTCGCTCCGCGACGCCACGGCCCCCGATCCCCGTCCTGCCC
>CAWUOA010000111.1:0-9450 GCA_963923225.1 uncultured Planctomycetaceae bacterium | reverse complement strand
GTTCTTGAGGTACACCGTCTCGCCGACCGAGAGATTGGTGACCGCGGCGTCGCGTCCCTGCCCGCCGCCGCGCTGCTGCCCGAACGTCACCGTCCACACGGGCACCGCCACGTCGGCGAGCTTCCGTGCCACCCCCTGCGGCGGCTGGTCGCGCGGCGGGTAGGCGTGCTGGGCGCCGTCGGAGAGGACGAGCACGCCCGCCAGCGGACGGCCGGCGAGTCCCTTGACGGCGTCCTCGAGCGCGGCGCCGATCGCCGTCTGGTCGCTCGCCGCGCCGCGCTCCCAGGGCCCCAGCGGGAAGGGATCGGCCGCGTTGACCGGCGCGGGCCGCGCGTCGCGGTCGAAGGACCAGAGGGCGATGTCGACGTCCCCCTCCGCGGCGAGCTTGACCGCGGCGGGCCGGGCGGCGGCGAGCGCCCCGGTCATCTCCTGGTAGCGCGTCTTCCCGCCGGCGCCGTCGGCGACGGTCATGCTCTCGGAGGCGTCGGCGAGGACGACGAGCGTCCCCTGCTGCCTGGCCTTCCGCGTGGCCACGAGCGTCGGCCGGAGGAGGCAGGCCACGAGCGCCAGGAACGCCCCGGCGCGGAGGAGCACCAGGGCGAGGCGGCGGCCGGGCGGAACGCGCGACCGGTCGGGCCCCACGGCGAGGAGCACGGCCAGAAGCGCCAGCGTCACCAGGGCCACGAACCACCACGACACGACCGGATCGCAGTCGACCGACAGCTCTCCCAGCGCGAGGGCGAGGACGGACGTCATGCGTTCCCCCCCGCGGTCAGCGGCGGCGGGACGACGGCGGGGCCGCCGGGAGGGACGCCGGGCCGAGCGCCGGCAGGGGCGTCGTCGCGGGCGGCGTAGAAACGATTGGCGAGGATCCAGTCGGCCGCCATCGCCAGCGCCGCCAGCACGATGAACCAGCCCGAGAGCTCCGCTCCCACGCGTTCGAGGCGGACGTCGCGCACCAGTTCCGCCTCGTTGCGGGCGATCCTCGCCCCCTCGCCGAACGCCGCGACGAGGGACGCGTCGGGGAGGCGCCGGGCGTCGATCGCCTCCGGGGCGAGATTGGCGCTGAAGCCGCGCGAGATGCCGGCGGCCTCGCCGCCGGAGCGGACGCGGTAATTCCCCGGTACCTGCGTCGCCGTCACCGTGACCGTGCCGCGGCGCTGGTCGACGGCGGCGGGGAAGTCGTCGCCGCCGGGGACGCTCACCAGCGCCGTGGCGATGTCGCGACGGTCGAGCCGGACGACGGCCGGGGAGCCGGCGACGACGTTGCGGTCGTCGGCCGCGTCGACCGCGTGGAGCAGCGTCTCGTTGGCGAGGATCACGAAGGGCCAGGGCTCGAAACCGGTGGCGAGCTGGTTCCAGGCATCCGTGTCGCCGGCGGCCTGCGAGACCGGCGTGGTCACGGTCACCACGCTTCCCAGGCCCACGCGGTGCTCGAGGATCGCCGGCAGCCCGTTGCGGTAGGCGGCCACCGGCACGGCGCCCCCTTCCCCTTCCTCCGGCTCGAACTCCCACAGCCGCCCCACCGGGAAGTCCTGCCACGGCACGGCGTCGCCGACGCGGCGGAAAGGGGCGAGGATCGGATGCTCGAGGCCCGAGGGGGCGAGGTAGTTCTCCTCGCCGGGAGTGCGCCACACGCGGACGATCCTTCCGCCGAGGAGCTTGCGGGCGGCCTCGGAATCGAAGCGCTGGGCGTCGGCCGCACGGGGCCCGAGCCACACCACGAGCCCCTTCCCGCCGGCCACCCACTGCCAGAGAAGGTCGAGCGTGCGGGCGGGCAGCGGCGGCGGGTCGGCGATCACCATGCCGTCGTAGCCGTCCCACGGCGTGGCCTCGAGCGCCGCGACGTCGACGAGCGTGGCGTCGAAACGTCCCTTCCCCGCCTTCCGCAGGGCCGACGGCGCGATCGCCTGGAGGAGGAAGCGGCCGGTGTCCTCGGCGGGCGCGGGCGCCGCGATGAGAACCTTCTCCGGGCTGCCGACCTCGACGGTGAAATAGCGGGCGTTGTCGGCCTCCATGTCGTCGGTGCCGTCGAGCACGACGCGGCCCTGGCGGACGCCCGGCTCGAGCCCCGGCACCTCGAACTCGACCGAGCCCTGCTCCCCCTCCTTCCACGCCACCGGCTTCACCGCCCGGCGGGCGTAGCGTCCGTCGGGGCCGAGCAGTTCCACCGCGATCGGACGCTGCGCGTCGGGGCCCGAGCGCCGGGTGTCGACGGTGAGGCCGAGGACCGAGCCGGCGGTGGGACGGTCGGTGGAGAGATCGAGCCCCTCGAGGGAGAAGTTCTGCGCCGCACGGGCCCCGACGTCGACCCACAGCACCGACGCGTCGGGGTGGGCCTTCACCAGGTCGGCGGCCGTGTTCCCCTCCCAGGCGCCCTGGGAGCAGTCGGTGAAGACGTAGAGCTCGTGCCGCACCCCGGGCGCCGACTCGAGGAGCCGGTAGCCCTCCTGGATCGCCGACGGCAGCGAGCGGGTCGAGGGGCCGACGGCGAGCCTGTCGAGGCGGGCCACGGCGGCGGCGACGGTCGGCGTGAAGGCCGCAGGCCCGCCGGCGGTGTCCACCACCGCCACCTGGCTCGTGGCGGGGAGCTTGGCGAAGAGGGCCCGGGCGAGCGCCGCCGCATCCTGGAGCCGCGTCCGGTTGGCGTGTCGCAGTTCCATCCGCGGCGACGTGTCGACCACGAGCACGGCCGCCACCGGCCCCTCGCCGTCGGCGAGGAAGCCCGCCCCGCGGAGCGTCGGACGGGCCAGGGCCACCGCCAGCGCCAACAGCACCGCCATCCGCATCAGCAACAGCAGCAGATGGGTCAGCCGCAGCCGGCGCCGGTTCGCCATCGCCCGCTGCTCGAGGAACCGCAGCGCCGGGAAGACCCGCGGCACCGGCTTGCGGCGCATGAGCAGATGGAGGATCACCGGGACGACGACGAGGCCGGCGCCAGCGAGCAACAGCGGAGTGAGGAACGAGAGTCCCATGGAATGTCGCGGGCGGGAATGTCAGAAACGGTTCCGGCGGCTGACGAGATACTCCATGAGCGCCTTGTCGAACTGCATGCTCGTGTCGAGCGGGACGTAGTCGATGCCGGCGTGGAAACAGGTGCGCCGGTAGTCCTCACGGAAGGCCTTCACGGCGTCCACGTAGCCCTGCCGTGCGCCGTCGGCGTCGATGACGAGCTTCTCCTCCGACTCCGGCTCCGTGAACTCCACCATCCCGTCGAACGGGAAGCGGACCTCCGCCTCGTCGAGGACGTGAAAAAGGATCACGTCGTGGCCGCGGTGGCGGAGGCGGAGCAGCGCGTCGCGGATCGGCTCGGGGTCGGCGAGCAGGTCGCTGAAGAGCATGACCAGCGACCGGTGGCGGAGCATGGCGCCGAGCTGGACCAGGCTCCGGGCGACGTCGGTCCGCCCCGCAGGCCGCACCTTCGCCAGCACCGAGAGCACCTGGGCGATCTGGGATCGCTTCGAGCGGGCGGGAAGGCTCTGGTGGATCCGCTCGCCGAAAACCATCAGCCCGCAGGGATCCTGCTGGTGGACCATCAGCCAGCACAGCGCGGCGGCCAGCGAGATCGAGTAGTCGAGCTTGGTGAGCTCCTGGCGGTAGGTGTAGGCCATGCTGGCGCTGGAGTCGATCGCCAGGTAGCCGGTGATGTTCGTCTCCGCCTCGAACTTCTTGACGTAGTGCTTGTCGGTCTTGGCGTAGACGAGCCAGTCGATGTCCTTGGGGTCGTCGCCGTGGGAGTACTTGCGGTGCTCGCTGAACTCCACGGAGAAGCCCTGGTAGGGGCTGGCGTGGAGCCCCTGGAGGAATCCCTTGACGATGAACTGCGCGCGGAGATCCAGCCGCGCGATCTGGCGCACGACCTCCGGCTTCAGGTATTCCTCGACGGCACGCACCATGGCGTTCTCGCGCGGGACGGACGACGGACTCCCGCCCGGATCACTTGACCAGCTTGGGAATCTCGGGCTCGGGCACCTCGCGCACCAGCCGCTCGACGATCGACTCGCTGGTCAGGCCGTCGGCCTGGGCCTGGAAGTTGGTGGCGATGCGGTGCCGCAGCACCGGCACGGCGATGCGGCGGACGTCGTCGATGGAGACGCTGAAACGGCCGTCCATCGCCGCCATCGCCTTGCCCCCCTGGATGAGGAACTGCCCGGCACGCGGGCCGGCCCCCCAGTCGACGAGCTCGGCGACGTAGGGGGGAGCCTGGGAGTCCTTGGGGCGGGTGGAGCGCACCAGGCGCGCCACGTACTTCACCACGTACTCGCTCACCGCCACGCTGCCCACGAGCTTCTGGATGTTCACGATCGCGCGGCCGGAGAGCACCTTCCGCACCTCGGGCTTCTCCGCCCGGGTCGTGGCCATGAGGATCTGCTCCTCCTCCGAGGCGGTCGGGTACCCGACCTTGATGTTGAACATGAAGCGGTCGAGCTGCGCCTCGGGGAGGGGATAGGTGCCCTCCTGCTCGATCGGGTTCTGCGTGGCGATCGTGAAGAAGGGATCGGGGAGGTGGTATGTCTCCTGCCCCACCGACACCTCGCGCTCCTGCATCGCCTGCAGGAGCGCCGCCTGCGTCTTGGGGGGCGTGCGGTTGATCTCGTCGGCGAGGAGGATGTTGGTGAAGATCGGCCCCTCGACGAAGCGGAAGCTGCGCCTCCCCGACTCGTCCTCCTCGAGGACGTTGGTGCCGGTGATGTCGGAGGGCATGAGGTCGGGGGTGAACTGGACCCGCTTGAAGCCCACGTCGAGGATCCGCGCGAGCGTCGACACCATGAGCGTCTTGGCGAGCCCCGGCACCCCCTCGAGGAGGCAGTGGCCGCGGGTGAAGATGGCGGCGAAGAGCTGCTCGATGACGTCGTTCTGGCCGACGATCACCTTCTGCAGCTCCTCCTGCATCAGCTTCCGGTGCTGGCTGAACTCGACGAGGATGTCGTCGAGCGACTTGGGACGCGGGGTCGTCGACACGGGGCGGTTCCCTCCCTGGGCGTGCGCGCGCGATGGCACGGGCTACGCCAGTGAGTATCCGGTTCCCCGCCTCCACCGGCAAACCCGCCGCGTGCCACCGCCGGATTCGGCCCCGAGCGAATAGAATCGTCCTGACGCCCCGCTCCCGCGCCCGCCCGGCCGCACCGCACCGAGGCCCCCCATGCGTTCGCTCCGCCTCCGCCTCGCCGCCACGTGCCTGGCCCTGCCGATGCTCCTCGCCCCCGCCCCGGCCCGCGCGGCCGACCGGGAGCCGGCCAAGGTCTCGCCCGAGAAGATCCGCCGGGCGATCGACAAGGCGCGCGACTGGCTCCTCGGCGAACAGCAGCCCAACGGCACCTGGCAGGCGATGCGCGCCGACGACAAGAGCGTGGGCGCGACGGCGCTGGTCATGCTGGCGCTGGCCAACGCGGGGGTGCCGGCGGAGCATCCCCAGATGACCCGGGCGCTGGAATGGATCCGGCGGCAGAAGCCGGAGGAAACCTACTCGGTGTCGCTGCAGACGATGATCCTCGCCATGCTCTCCCCCGACGCCGACCGCGCGATCCTCCAGCGCAACGTCGAGTGGCTCGAGGGGACTCAGGTGCTCCAGGGGCCGGCCGCGGGCTCCTGGTCGTACGGCCGCGCCAAGGGAACCGGCGACAACTCGAACTCCCAGTTCGCGCTGTTGGGTCTGCACGAGGCCGACCGGGTCGGCGTCCGGGTCCGCCAGGAGGTGTGGGTGCGGGCCCAGCAGTACTGGGTGAGCTGCGCCAATCCCGACGGCTCGTGGGGCTACACCATCGGCAACTCCGGCGGCTCCGGAAGCATGACCTGCGCCGGCATCGCCAGCGTGTGGATCACGTCGCAGCACGTCGGCGCGCCCGACGCCCGCGCCGCCAAGGACACCGTCGCCTGCTGCGGCGGGGGCACCTCGCCGAAGGTCATCGAGCGCGGCCTCGACTGGCTCGGCCGGCGTTTCAGCGTGGTGGAGAACCCGATGGTGGGCCAAACCTGGCTCCACTACTACCTCTACGGACTCGAACGCGTCGGCCGGTTCACCGCCCGGCGCTACATCGGCGACGCCGACTGGTACCTCGAGGGCGCGCGGATGTTCGTCAGCACGCAGGACAACCTCACCGGCGCCTTCCGTGGCGGCCGGATCGAGGATCCGGTGGTGGCGACGAGCTTCGCGCTGTTGTTCCTCGCCAAGGGCCGCCGCCCGGTGATCGTCTCCAAGAGCCGCCACGGCCCCGAGCCCGACTGGAACCGGCACGGCCACGACATCGCGCATCTGGTCGAGCACGTCGAGTCGCGGTGGAAGAAGGACTACCCCGCCGGCCTCTCCTGGCACGTCGTCGACACCCCCTCGGCGTCGCTCGAGGACCTGCTCCAGGCGCCGGTGCTGTGGATCTCGGGCAAGACCGCCTTCAACCTCGGCCCCGACGCCGGCCCGCGCCTCCGCCGCTACATCGACGAGGGGGGCTTCGTGTTCGCCGAAGCCTGCTGCCCGTCGAGCCGCGAGTTCGACACCCGCCTGCGCGAGCTCGTCGGCGAGATCTTCCCGGAGCCGGAATACCGCCTCCATCTCCTCCCCCCCGAGCATCCCGCCTGGCACGCCGAGGAGGTGGTGCCCCCCGACCTGCAGCGGCCGCTGCTCGGCATCGACTACGGCTGCCGCACCTGCCTGATCTACGCCCCGCCGAGCGACCTCGAGGACAAGGCCGCGGCGATGCCGAGCCTCTCCTGCCTGTGGGAGGTGGGGGAGACGCAGGCCCGCGGCCTCCCCGCCTCGATCCGTCACGAGGTCGACGCGGCGCTGGCCATCGGCACGAACGTCATCGCCTACGCCACCAACCGCGAGCTGAAGAGCAAGGACGAACTGTTCGCGATCGACGTGGCCCCCGGCGCCCGACCCCGCGACCGCCTCGAGCGCGGCCAGCTGGCGATCGGCAAGCTCCGCCACTCGGGGATGTGCGACGCGGCGCCGGCGGCGCTGGCGAACCTGCTGCGTGCCGCCGCCCGCGAGCTCGGCGTGCGCGTCGACGAGCGCACGACGCTGGTCGATCCCACCGATCCGGGCCTCTTCGACTACCACCTCGTCTTCATGCACGGCCGCCAGGGCTTCTCCTTCGATCCCCAGCGGCGGCAGCGGATCCGGCAGTTCCTCGAGCGCGGCGGCACGCTCCTGGCCGACAGCGTCTGCGCCTCCCCCGGCTTCGCCGCGGCCTTCCGCGAGGAGATCGCGGCCATCCTCCCCGAGGCCCGCCTCGAGGAGATCCCGGCCAACGATCCGATCTTCACCAAGGGGGAGTACGGCGGCTACGACGTCCGCACCGTGACGATCCGTGAGCCGGCCGGCGGCGACGGCCCGCTCACCACGCGGAAGCGCGAGGTGCCGCCGAAGCTCGAGGGGATCCAGATCGGCGACCGCTGGGCGGTGATCTTCTCCCCCTACGACCTCTCCTGCGCGCTCGAGAAGCAGAACTCGCTCGAGTGCACCGGCTACGGCCGGGACGACGCCGAGAAGATCGCCCTCAACATCCTCCTCTACTCGCTCAACCAGTGAGCGCGGCCGGAGGTCAGTTCTCGGAGTCGCTGCGGTCGCCGCCGGTCAGGTAGCTGGCGTAGTAGAGGAGCGTCAGGGCCGCTTGCAGCGTGGCCGCGACGTAGGTCCAGGCGGCCGAGTTGAGCACCGAGTTGACGTGCGGCATGTCGGGCGGCGGCACGATGCCGAGCTCGACGAGCTGACGCTTGGCCCGGTTGCTGGCGTCGATCTCCACCGGGAGGTTCACCAGCTGGAAGAACACCGTGGCGGCGAAGAGGCCGATGCCGACCCAGGCCAACGGCTTGACCGCCCCCATCAGGCCGAACATGAACAGCGTCAGCCCGACGTTGCTGCCGATGTTCGCGATCCCCACCGCGGCGTTGCGCAGCGACATGAGGGGATAGCCGGTGTGGTCCTGGAGGGCGTGGCCCGCCTCGTGGGCGGCGATGCCCACGGCCGCCAGCGACCGGTTCGAATAGACCTGCTCGGAGAGCCTGAGGATCTTCGTGCGCGGATCGTAGTGGTCGGTGAGCTGCCCAGGCACCTGTTCCACCGCCACGTCGGTGGCCCCGGCGGAATCGAGAATGTGGCGGGCCGCGGCGGCGCCGGAGAGGGGCGCCGGCTCGTGCGAGGCCGACTCGAACGTCGACCGCACGCGCCACTGGGCCCACATCGCCAGGAGCATGGCGGGGGCGATGGCGAGCATGTAGGCGGGATCGAAGAAGATCGGCATGGGGACCTGCGGGAATCGGGGGCGGAGGCCGCGGGGAAGCGCGGAAGGGGCGAGGATATCCTAGTCGGGACGGCGCGGGGCCGGAGCCCCGACGCACGCCGCCGGCCTGATTCGTTCGCGGAGCGTGGGAGAGCGCATGTTCGGTTTCTACGGGCGATCGGCCCTCCCGGTTCGCGGAATCGCGCTGGCCCTGCTCGCGCTCGTCGCCCTGCCGACCGGGCCCGCGGCGACCGCCGCCGACGCCGACCGGGCCGCGCTCTGCGGGCGGATCGACGCGGCCCTCGCCCACGCCCGGGAGGGCCGGCTGATGGACGCCCGGGTCAACGGCGCCTGGCAGGTGGTCCACGGGATCCTCGCCTTCGGCCCCGATCTCCCCCTGGCGACCCCCGCCGGCCGCGTGGAGGCCCTCCCCTGGCTCCTGGGTGGCGGTTCGCTCACCGGCTGGCGCGTCCGCCCCGCCGCGCACGGTCTCTTCGCCACGATCGAGGAGGGGAGCACGACCGGCCAAGGCCACCCCGACCAGTGGATGGGCTACCTCTCGCAGTGCGGCTCGGACGGCCTCCCGGCCGACACGGCGATCACCGTCGCCGGCCGCCGCTTCACGCTCGCCGACTTCCTCTCCCAGGCCCAGGCCGACATCCGCCCCGGCCGCGAGGCCACCTGGACGCTGATGGCCCTCTCCCGCTGGCTCCCCCCCGACGCCTCGTGGACGGCGGGGGACGGCCGGCGCTGGACGGTGGAGGAGGTGGCGCGGATGGAGGCCGAGGCGACCGTGAACGGGGCCGCGTGCGGCGGCGCCCACCGGCTCTACGCCCTGGCCACGGCGCTCGCGGCCCAGCGCCGTTTCCTCGACTCGAGTGGCCGCTCGGGCGCTCCGCTCCCGGCCGGCTGGGCCGAGGTCGAGGCGCGGGTCGAGGAGCACGTGGAACTCGCCCGCGCGCTCCAGCAGCCCGACGGGAGCTTCTCCGTCCACTTCTTCGAGCGGCCGGGGTCGTCGCGCGATCTCTTCCAGCGCCTCGGCGCCACCGGCCACGTCTTCGAGTTCCTCGTCGCGGCCCTCGACGACGATCGCCTCGCCGAGCCCTGGGTGACCCGCGCCGCCGAGCGTCTCGTCACGCTCCTCGAGCAGTCGGCCGACGTCGACGTGGAGTGCGGCGCCCTCTACCACGCCTGCCACGGTTTGCTGCTCTACCGGCAGCGCCTCGGCTGC
>CAWUOA010000110.1:0-9471 GCA_963923225.1 uncultured Planctomycetaceae bacterium | reverse complement strand
GGGCCTCGCCGTCGGCGCGCTTCGGCCAGGGAAGCGCGGCGTCGGGCACGGTGAAGGGTCCCCCCTCCCAGTCGAACTCCTCGTTGTATTCGGTGCAGGTCGAGCCCGGAGGGATGAGCCCGTGCTCGAGCGCGAGGACCACCTTCACGAGGCTCGCCATGCCGGCGGTCTCGAGGGTGTGGCCGATGTTCGCCTTGACGCTGCCGATGGGAATCTTGCGGCCCGCGGGGAGGTGGGCGGAGAGGAGCGAGGCCAAGGCCCCCAGCTCGGTGGCGTCGCCGACCTGCGTGCTGGTGGCATGGGCCTCGATGTAGTCGAGACGGCCGATCTCGCGACGGTCGGGATACGCCCGCTCCACGGCGAGTTTCTGTCCCTCCTGCCGCGGGGCCCACAGGCTCTTCCCCTTGCCGTCGCTGGCCACGCCGATGCCGTGGATCACGGCCCTGATCCGGTCGCCGTCGGCGACGGCCCTGGCGAGCGTCTTCACCACCAGGGCCACGTACCCTTCGGCGGTCACCAAGCCGTCGGCCCCGCGTCCGAACGGGCAGGAACCGCTGTTGCTCACCGACTGGGCGGCCGAGAAGAGCACCAGGCTGTCCGACTTGCAGTACGAAGCGCCGCCGACGATCGCCTGTTCGATCCCCCCTTCGCGCAGCGCCCGCGCGGCGATCGCCAGAGCCTGGAGCGAGGACGCGCAGGCGGCATCGACGACGAGGTACGGGCCCTCGAGGCCCATCGCCTCGCGGACGATCTGCGCGGCGCCGAGCGCCGCCAGGTCGAACGCCTGGCCGGGGCGCCGCCCCGGATGGTCGCGGCGCACCGCGGCGGTGATCTCGGCGGCGACGGCCTCGGCGTCGGCACCGAGCACCTCCCGCGCCGCCTCCACCTCGGAGAGCCACGCGGCGGTCCCGTCGATCCCCGTGGAGTAGACATGGTCGCCGATCTTCGTGCTGCCCCCGGTGTGCCCGACGTAGACGCCGGTCCGACGTCCGCGCGGCATGGCGAACGGATCGAGGCCGGCGTCGCGGCAGGCCTGCGAGGCGACCTCGAGGAACACGTGGTGGGCGACGTCGAACCGTTCGACGAGATCCGGGCGCAGCGGACAGACGGCCGGGTCGACCGGACGATCGCTCACCAGGGCGCCGAGTTCCGAATAGCTCTTCCCCACCCTGCCCTTCTCGGGATCGAAGTACAGGTCGCGCGGGAGACGCGATTCGGGCAGCCGCCCCCATGCCGAGCGTCCGTGGAGGACCAATTCCCAGAAGGCGTCCAAACCGTCGGCACCCGGGAGCCTGCATGCCATGCCGACAATCGCCAATGAATCCTGCAAAGCTTCGGTCCTCGTCCGGGAGGTGCGTTCCGTGGGCCGCACGGCGCCGGGAGGCGGCGCGCACGGCACGGGGGTGCGGAATGGGAAAGAGCGTCGATGGGGCGCGCGGAACGGATTCTCGAAACCGACAACCCGTCCGTGGGATCCTCGACCGCGCCTCCGCGCGGGGCCCGCAGTGCGGACCCCGTCCCGGACCGACGGCCGGAGCCGTCCGTCGGGGGTGGAAAAACGCGTCCATCCGAGATTGGTGACACCGCGACCGCGAGGGGCCGGCCGGCGGTGCCTCCGATCGGGGAGGATCGCCGGACGGTTCGAAGCTGCGGGAGGGCCAGTATGGATGGAGCAAAATGGGAGTCAAGAAACGCCCCGTCCCGCCCCCGAGTCGACGGGCCCGTTCCGGCTCCGGTCCCCGGAACCGGCCCGGGAGCCTGTCTATACTCGCGGACGAATCGCATTTTCCCGGCGGGAGGCCCTTCCGCCGGCCGACGGCCCCGCCGCGGGAGCCCCCGCTCCCCGGGGCGGTCCGACCGGTGCCTCCCCGTGCCGCCCACCGCTCCCGCATGCACGACCAACGGCCGCTGACCCCTTTCGAACACCTGCTCCTCCGCGATCAGCGTCCCGGATACCCGATGTGCTTCTACCTCCACTGCGAGGTGGAGGGGGCGCTCGACGGCGATCGGCTGGGGAGGGCGGTCCGTGACGCCGCGGCCCGCCATCCGCTGCTCCGCAGCCGCGTTCGCGATTCGTGGTGGCGGCCCAGATGGCGAGCGCCGGACGTCGATCCCGAGATCCAGATCGTCCCCTGGGGGGGGGCGGACGAGGGTGGCGGCAGAGGGCCCTCTCCGTGGCGGCCCATCGACCCCAGACGGTCCAGCGGCGTTCGGCTCGTGGCGATCGAATCGGCGCCGGCGGAGTGGCAGGTCGTGCTCGTCGTCCACCATTCGGTGTGCGACGGGCTGGCGGGGCTCGAGTTCCTGGGGGATGTCTGGAACCACTACCACGGTTCCGCGCCCGCGCCCTTTCGCACCCCGTCACGCACGGCGCGCCGCGCCGCCGCGCCGGCGGAGCCGGCCGCCACCGGCGAAGGGGCCGGAATCGCCACGGAAACGGCGCGCTTCGCGGGATTCGTGCCGGCGGCCCTGCGGCGCGGGCCTGCCGGCCCCCGCTCACCGGGCCCATGCCTGCTCCCTTTCCGCCCGGTGTGGCTCGATCGGGAACGCACCGCCATGCTCAAGGAGCGGGCCGCGGCGGCCGGCGTGTCCGTGAACGACCTGGTCGTGGCGGCCGTGATGCGCGTCGCGATCGGATGGAACGAGGCGGCCGGCCGGCCGGCGCCGCGCGTGCGTGTGACGATGCCGGCGAGCCTGAAACCGGCGGGCACGCGGGCCCCGGCCTGCATCGACATGGGCTACGCCTTCCTCGACCGCGACGCCGCCGAGTGCGCCGACGCTCCGGGGCTGGCCCGTTCGATCGCCGCCGCGAGCCGCTGGATCCAGGAGCACCGCGCCGCGGAGACCTTCCTCGACACCTTGGCGCTCGTCGATCGCGTCCCCCCGGCGATGCGGCTGGTGACGCGCCTCCCCGTCCCCTTTTCGACCGCCGTGGTGAGCTACGTGGGCAACGTCGGCCCGCGAATGAAGATCGCGGCCGAACGCGACGGCGGCTGCGACCTGCCGGGAGGCCTGCGCATCCGCTCGATGAGCGGCGTTCCCCCCATCCGTCCGGGAACGCGTCTGGCGGTGGGCGTGGTCGCCTACGACGGACGGCTCTGCCTGACGACGCTCTGCGACACCGCCGCCCTCGGCGGCGCGGCGGAGGGGATCCTCGGCGAGGCGATCCCCGCGGAGTTGGAACGGCTCGCCGCGTCGCTGGCCACGGGTGACGGCGACGGTTGGCGCGACCGCACCGGCAACGGGTACGGACCGTCCTCCTGACTTCCGCCGCGACCCACTGTCCCCGGGGTTGACCACACCCTACATTCACGGTCCCCGGCACGGACCCGCGCGATCGGCGGGCCGGTCCGAGCGAACCTCGAAGCCCCCCGAGACACTCTTCGCGCGATCATGATCGACATCCCGCCCCCGGCACGCCGCCACCTCCTCCTCACCGGTGCGACCGGCCTCCTCGGAAGCTATCTCGTCCGCGACCTCCTCCTCGACGGCCAGCCGATGGCGCTGGTCGTACGGGCCGACCGCAAGACGGCGCCGGAAGTCCGCGTGGAGCGGATCGTCTCCGCCTGGGAGGCGGAGCTCGGCAAGCGTCTTCCCCGCCCCCACGTGCTGGCCGGCGATCTGACCCGTCCGGCCTGCGGACTCTCGACGACCGACATCGACTGGGTGGCGAGGCACTGCGACGGATTGCTCCACAACGCGGCGAGTCTCAGCTTCCGTGGCTCCGACCGGTCGGCGGAGCCATGGCTGTCGAACGTCACCGGGACGGCGAACGTCCTCGAACTGGTCCGCTCCGCCGGGATCGAACATCTCCACCACGTCTCCACCGCCTACGTCTGCGGACTGAGGGCCGGACGGGTGGGCGAGAACGAGCTCGACGTCGGGCAGGAGTTCGGCAACGACTACGAGCGGAGCAAGGTCGAGGCGGAGGGCATGGTGCGGGCCGCCTCCGGCCCGGCCACCGTCACCGTCTACCGGCCGTCGATCATCGTCGGCGATTCGCGGACCGGCTTCACGTCGACCTACCACGGCCTGTTCGCCGTGCTCCGTCTCGGCCACACGCTGCTGACGAAAGTCGCCCTGGGGAGCACCAGCGGCCCGGCGATGCTCGCGTTGCTGGGGATCTCCCCCTCCAATCGCAAGAACTTCGTCCCCGTCGACTGGGTCTCGGAGGTCGTGGCCTGGTGCGTCCAGTCCCCCGCCGCCCGGGGCCGTACGTTCCACGTCACGCACCCGCGTCCGGTGTCGAGCGCGGCCATCGGCCGCGTCATCCAGGAGGCGGTGGAGCGGTATTCCCGGGCCGCTTCCGCCGACGATCCGGATCTCTGCGACGAGGCCTGGTTCGCCGACAACCTCGCTTCCCAACTCGACGTGTACCGCAGCTACTTCCGCAACGACCCCGATTTCGACCGGGCGTCCACCGAGGCCGTCACGGGACACATCCCCTGCCCCGAACTCGACCACGAGACGCTGCTGCGGATGGCGAAGTTCGCCATCGACGACGACTTCGGCCGGGCCCCGCGCCGACCCGCCGCCCCCGTCCCCGCTCCTGTCCCGCTGCCCGCCACCGCCGGTTGACGCGGTCGTTCGCGTCGTGACGAACGCGCACGGACTGACGGCGGCGCGGGGCCCCGGCCCGCCGCTGGAGTCGCCGGTCGCCCCCGCCGATGGAATCCTCCGTCGGGACGCTCCCGGCAGCGACGCGGGCGTGATCGAGACGGAGGCAGCGATGGCCAAGAACACCTGGCGGATCGTCACTCGGGGGACCGACGGCGAGATCGTGATCCGTGATTTCGATTCCCCGGAGCCGATCCTGCGGACGCACGTCCAGGTCGGGATCGACGACTGCAGCACCGACCTCGAGCTGCGCGGCGCGCCGGTGTTCCGCTCGCTCGTCGGGCCGATGCCCGAGGGGAGCGACGTGATCCGCTACGAGACGCCCGACGTCTTCGAGCACCTCACCAAGGAATGGGCCCTCCCCAAGGCCCCGCGCCGACGGGTGCGGAAGCCCGCCGCCGCGAAGTCCGCCGAGGAATCCCCGCCCGCTGCCGGGTGAGCCCCGCAGGAGCATTGGCCATGGCCGAGACGGTATTCGCCAAGATCGTCGCCGGAACCATCCCCGCGCGGATCGTCCACGAGGACGACCGCTGCATCGCGTTTCACGACGTCAACCCGCAGGCCCCGGTCCACGTCCTGGTGATCCCGAAGAAGCCGGTGGTGAACGTCGCGGCCCTCGAGCCGGCCGACGAGTCCCTGGCCGGACATCTCGTGCTGACGGCGGCGGAGGTGGCCAGGACACTGGGGATCACCGACGGCTACCGTCTGGTCTTCAACTGCGGCCGCGACGGGGGCCAGTCGGTGGACCACCTCCACCTCCACCTCCTCGCCGGCCGTCCGCTCTCCTGGCCGCCGGGCTGAGACTCACTTCCACCAGCGTCGGACCTGGTCGAGGAATCCCCCGCGGGCGGTCTCCGCGGCCGGTCCGGGCGTGGCGCCCGTGGTCGTGGCGGAACCGTCGGCCGCGGCCCTGGCCTGCAGTGCCCGCTCGGCCGCCTCGTCGGTGACGAAGGCGTCGAGCGAGCGTGCCCAGGAGCCGTCGAGCGCCACCGCCGCGGCCCCGAGATCCCCGGCGGCCCGGTGCATTTCCACGCCGGAGAGGGCCCGGGAGAGCCGCGAGCGCTCGGCTTCGTCGAAGGCGAGGTCGAAGACGCGCACCTCGTCGAGTTGCACCGCACCGCCGGCCAGCAGGTCGAGCCGCACCCGCATCGTCTCCAGCCCGCGCGTCGGCAAGTCGTCGATCTGGAGGACGTACTGCGCCCATTCGGCGGAGAGCGGCCTGGCGCCCGGCCCCATGCCGACCGGTGCGAAGCGGTAGTATTCGCGCCCCCGCTCCACCCCCTCGACCGCGATCCGCAGCGGCGGCGGCGACTGCCCGGGATCGACGCGCAGCCACATCGCCACGCTGATCCGGCCGGTGCGCGGCGGGGTGAACGGATTGCTCCGCAGCGTCGCCAGTCCGTTGTCGGAACCGAACTCGAGCGCCCGGCCCGCGCCGGAGGGCGCTCCAGGCACGATCCGCAGCCGGCCCCGGTTCGCCTCGAGCAACTCCCATCCCGGCACGGCTCCGGTGTTCTCGGGATGCTCGAACGACGGATTGTCGAGGATCGGGAGCACCGCCGGCATCTCGAGCGCCGCACGGCGTGCGCGCAGCCGGGCCAGTTCGCGGTCCACCCGATCCGGGAGCTCGGGATCGAAGGCGACACGGAGCCCGCGGAGGTCGGCTGCGGCGATCCCCCCCAGGGCGCGTGACTGCCACGGCCCGAGATCGAGGACCACGCCCCCGGCGTTCGCGGCGGCGACGCCCGCCGGGCCCCCCGAGGCCCCCGCCTCGTTCGCTCCGGCGGCGAACAGCAGTCTGCAGTGCAGCGCGGAGGCGTTGGTGACCTGGACCCCCGCGTCGCCTCCGGTGGCGCCGATCCTCACCACCAGCGGTTCGGGCACGCCCGGCGCCTTCTCCAGGCGGGTCGCCGGGAGCGACTCGAGCATTCTCGCGCGCGTGAGGTCGGCGCCGTCGACGGCCCGCCAAGCGAGCGATCCGTCGTAGACCCGGACGCAGTCGCCCGCAGCGAAAACCTCGGCGAACGCACGGTCGCGATCCGCTCCCGTGCGCACGGCATGGAAGCGCGTCATGTCGGCGGTGGCGGTGGCGGCGAACGGCCCTTGAGCGAGCACGCCCCCCAGATCGATGGCCGACGGAATCTCGACCAGCATCGCCGCCCGGCTTCGCGCCGACGGTGCCGCCGCCGCCGCGGAGCGATTGGCCGCCCGGATCGCCTCCCCCTCGACGAGGTCGTCGGTGGCGACGTGGACGTGCGGCGACACCCACACCACGCCTTCCCGCGCCGTGAGGCGGGCCGGATCGAGTCCGATCTCGCGGCACAGGTCCCCCGTCGGGTCCTCGACGGCGAATCCCGAACGGAACCGCGCCGCCAGGTCGCCGTCGGTGAACAACGTCGTGGGCACGAGGGACAGTCCACGGGAGGGGGCGGCCGCGGCGACGCTCGCCGCCAGTCGTCCCACGAACTCGGCCACGACCCCGCTCCGCCACTCGAGCCACGCCTCGCGGAGATCCCCTTCGACGAGTGCCGCACGCAGCGCGTAGCGCCGTTGGTCGGCGCTGGCCGCCTCCGGCCCGGCCGCCGCCACCCGCGCCGCCGCCGGCGGCGTGTCCGCGAGGAAACGGGCGAACGTGGCGTCGTCGAGCCCCCACGCGACCCCGGGAAGATGGAACCATCCGTCGTGCGGCAATTCCAGGGCGATGCCGTCGACGGCGGCGTGGCCGGCGACGCGCGAGGCGAGATCGGTCACGAGCGAGCCGACCGCGGCCTGCACGCGCGGGTCGAGGATGTTGTAGCGCGGGGTGCCGCGGAGCGCGTCGCCCCGTGGCGGCCGGCCATCGCGCCCCAGGCAGACCAACCCCACGGGCGCCGGGGCCCCCGGCGCGAACGCGTTCTCGAGCGACTCCAGCGGCCCCGCGCACCGGATCGCCGGCACGATGCCCAGTCCCTGCCGGCCGTAGACCCGGCACAGCACCTCGATCGCGTCGTCGGCTCCCACGTCGAGCGCCGCGTCGATCGGTCGCATCGCTCCCCCGCACGTGGGTGACCCCGCGGAAGCGACGGTGATCATGGCGCCCGCCGCCCCCTGGGCTGCGAACCATTCGGCGCTGGTGCGGGCCGCGCCGAGGAGAGTCCGCCAATCGGCCACCGCCCGTCCGGACGTCGGCTCGACGCGGAGGGGGCCGCCGAAGCCCGCGAGCCCGGAGGCGTCGATCACCCCCCACACGGTGCGGCTTCCGGGGGGCCGCGTCACGATCGGCAGGGAGCGGAGGCGCGCGGGCCCGACCAGCACGCGCACCGTGCCGAAGGACACCGGCCGAGCGAGCGACGCGTTCCCGATCACCACCAGCGGCGTTCGGGAGCGCGGCCAGAAGGTGCAGGCGTGCGTCTCCCAGGCGGCGGAACCTGGAGCGCCCTCGACGGCGAAACCGCCCTGGAAGGTGGCGATCACCGTGCCCCCCACCTGCTCGAGGACCGTCACCGCCACCGTCTGCCGATCGGCGGCGGGAAGCCGGATCTCGAGGCGGTGCGGCGCGCCCGCGGCGGCACCGGAGAGGTGGATCGCTTCCCAGGACGGCTCCTGCTCCGACCGCGCGGGGGGAAGCCGGAAGACCGCCCCTGCGGGGTGCGACTCGAGCATCGAGTGGCCGGCGGCGAGGAGCCCGGTCAAACGCGGAACCACCGTCCCCACCGACGGCAGCTTCGGCACGGGCACCGAGGGCAGCGGCACCGAGGGGAGGGGCATCTTCGGCATGGACACCATCGGCAGCGGCACGTGCGGGAGGCTGCCGGCGGCTCCGCGCCCCACCACCGGAAGGCGTCGCAGGCGCTCCATGAGCTTGGGGCTCGTGGGATCGAGCTCGTACAGCGTCCGCCATTCCCCTTCGGGCTGCTGCCGCTGCGGCGACGCCGAGACGGCGGCCACCTGCACCACCCGCGACGCCAGCGGCCGGGCCCAGCGCAGGCCGCCACGTTCGAAGACCTCCATCGCGACGTCCCAGGCCCCCTCGCGGGCCGGCATCGGCACCTCGATGCTGATCGGCTCGAATCGCTGCGGAGGCGCGTCGGCCCGGTCGCCGGGGCGGGCCCTGGCCTCGTGGAGGAGCCAGGTGTGGGAGTAGGTGTCGGAGCCGTCCGCCCCTTCCCGGACGCGGACGCGAAGTTCGTAGGTGGCGTTGCCACCGTCGCGCGGTGGGAGGAGCGGATGGAGCCGCAGGCGCACCGTCTCCCCCGGCAAGTGGACATGCCCGCCGTCGATGGCCACGCGGATCTCGTCCCCCGGCGCACGGCGGATGGTGAGGCGGTTGGCTTCCCCGTCCACCGGCTGGCTGAACTCGCCGAGGATCACCTCCCCCACCGTGCACTCGAAGTCGTAGGCCTGATCCTCGCGCCCGTCGGGGACGAGCCGGACCGCGATCCGCGCCGCGGGATCGTCCGCGACCTCGATCTCGATCTCGTCGGCGGCCCCCTCCTCGGCGCGATGGGCGACGAGCACACCGTCGCGCACGAAGACGCGAGGCGCCGCAGTCGAGTCCGTGGCGAGCGTTCGCCATCCGACCGGACCCACCGCTGCCCCGGCGCGGTCGAGGATTCGGATCGCGGCGGTCCAGCGCCGGTGGCGTCCCCCGCCCCACCCCACGCGCAGGGTCAACGGCGGCGCGTCGGCGGCGGGATCGAGGCGGACGCCGCTGGCGAGCGCCGGAAGCGGCACCACCGCCTCGGACGGCTCCTCGGCGCGCGGCACCACAGGGCCAGCCCAGACCGCGAAAGTCATCCCCGCCACGAAGGGGAACAGGAGGCGCGGCGGGATCGGAGGGGGCGGCATGGCGCGCGCGGGCCGTCAGGCTCGGCG